>JBCBWB010000100.1:0-19972 GCA_039817275.1 Cyanobacteria bacterium J06648_1
AGTGCAAGCCGCTTCGCATATGGGGGAAAGTTCCCCCAATATGGATCTTTGTATTTGAAGATAAATTTTGTACGGTAGAAAAGCGCATTGAGTCTTTTATTTAATTCACATCAGGCGTCATATCTACTAGAGCAACAAACAGAGTTGCTCATTTGGCTTCGTGCGCAAGGCGATCGCCAAAAACTAAATCTCAAGTATTGCGCCAATAGTACGCCATATTTGGGTTGAGAATAATAACAACTTGCTGTTGATTCGGCAGACAATTCTCAAAGAATAGACACAAATTAAGTCAGGCTTAATTTTTTTAATATAGAATAACAATTCCTAGCTTCTCTTCTCGATCATAGTTGAATCAATGGATGCCAGACAATATGCCCCAGCTACCCAGCGCAATCGCGAGCCAATTTTAGAGATTCTCTCCGAGGTCTTACCCACTCCCTGCACAGTCCTAGAAATTGCCAGCGGTACGGGAGAACATGCCATTTTTCTCTCTGAAAAGCTAGAATCATGCTGCTGGATTCCTTCTGATGCTAATCCTTTAGCCTTAGAAAGCATTACTGCCTGGCAAGATGCTTGTCCCCAAGATAATTTAGCATCGCCTTTACTGATTGATGTTACCCAGACTAATTGGCAACAGCAGCCTAGGCTACATCAAATCAACGCCGTTGTTAACATAAATATGATTCACATTTCGCCATGGCAGGCTTGTTTGGGCTTGATGCAGGGCGTAGGAGAAATTTTAGCCGAGGGAGGAGTGCTTTTTCTCTATGGTCCCTATAAGCGGGATGGGGAACATACTGCTCCGAGCAACGCTAGTTTTGATCGCTCTTTACGCGATCGCAATCCTCTCTGGGGCATCAGAGATTTATCCGCCGTGGTAGCAGCCGCCGCCGCTCATAATTTGCAGCTACAGCAAATCAGAGAAATGCCCGCCAACAATCTCTCCCTTGTTTTTAGTCGCTGAACTATCAGTTTATAGACCATCCATCTTTAAATAATGATCAAAATTTTGCTAGCTGACGATCAATGCCTCATGTTAGAAGGTATTAAAGCGATTTTAAAACACGAGCCTGAAATAGAAATAGTGGGTACGGCTCAAGATGGTCAAAGTGCGATCGCTCAGGTAATCAAGCTACAGCCAGACTTGGTCTTGATTGATATTGAAATGCCGCGAATGAATGGTATCGTCGCGACTAAATATATCTGCGAAAACATGCCCGATACGCGAGTAATTGTCCTAACTAGCCACAAAAAGCAAAGCTACGTTACTCAGGCTCTCCAGGCGGGAGCATCGGGTTATTTGCTTAAGGACACCCTAATTCAGGATCTAAAGCAGGCAATTCATTCTTTAGATCGAGGATATTCCTATATCGAAGCAAAATTATTAACCCAGGCAGTAGATCGGATTCAAACAGCCAATATCGCCAAATACCAGGAAAAAGTCTTCTACCTAAAAAAGTATCGTAAAAGTGTTTATAAACCAGGTTTAAAAGAGCGTGGTCGCCATGTTCAGCCGACAATCCAAAAGCGTTCTAAACGCAGACTTTTGAGCCATAGTTCAACCCAGACTGGCATTACTAAAGCCAGTTTAGCCGAGATTTTTGAATCCCCATCAACTCAAGAAATCTTGATGCCCCAGAGAAAGCCTGAATATCGCCCGATCCAGCGTTTGCCCCAGCTTAATCGCCGACGTTATCTCCACCGAATCATCCTGATGTTACTGGCGATCGCTAGCTTTATCCTCTCCATCATTGTCTTTTGACCGTAAATTGGCAACAAGAGACTCAATATTAGCTCCTTGATTAAGGAAAATAAGAACCTGAATCGATTTTGGTTTGGTTCTTGATGATAGTAGAGATATCTTCTCTATTCCTCTACAGATCTACTACCAACACCAATTGGTGGTCATGTCGCGAATTAGAGACTAAAATCAAGCCGATTGACCTTACCAACTAACCAAGTTCTATTTACCTATGAACGAGCCTCAAATAAACTTCAATGCAGAATTAAGCAATAACGAAATCATCATTAGACTGACTTCTGAAGATGACGATCTCGAACTAGCGATCAAGGCGGCGAGTAAATTATTTGCCTCTATTGAACAGGTGGGGATTGAGGCTATCAGAAAGAATCTAGAGCAAAGTTGGCAGAACGAATCTTAGACAATCATTACAAGCGCTAGATTTCGGAGCCAGTGACACGACCTCGTAAATCAAAAAATTAGTTTGAGACATACATCGTCATATTTTGAAAAATGTCTCGGCAACAGGTAGCAAAATCTACTACCTGCTATTACCTTAGACGAATGTCATTCGCCCCTACTCTTAATCCTTACTTTTGACTTTCTGGTAGCTGTTGAGGTTGGGTAGAAGAAATTTGTTGGCGCCCGAGGGTTGCTGTCATCGGTGTAAAACGACTGGGTTGAACGCAGGGTGCATCATCTAGCTCGTCTCGCAGCTTGCTAGCAAAAGACTCAAACATATCCGATAGAGTCTGACGATCGCTCAAACATCCCTGTAAGGCTGTTAGTTGCTCTAGAGTCCAGTTATAAAGCTGAGTATCTCCCTGTTCGATACGCAGATAAAGCTGTGATTCAAACTGTCCTAGACGGGAATAGAAGTTGTTAACTTCACCTTTAATCGACTCCATATCGATAAAGAACTGTTGTTTTCTGATATCAGACAGGACGGTAGTTTTCAGCGAGTCGGTATAGTTTTGGTTTAGCTCGTTTTTGACGATAGAAGTTACGTCATCACGGAAATTGAGAATTTTGTTTTCCAGTTTGACATCAATGCGATCGTCAACGTTATTAATCACGTTGTTAACTACTACCTGAACGCTATTATCTGTCTTATCCTCGACAGCGGTATTGATGCGTCTATCTATATCACTCTGTAGTTGATTGACTACCAGCTTTTTGATGTTCTCGGTTTGAACTTCTAGCTTAGAGTCAACCGTAGAGTTAACCCGCTTGTTCATCTCGCCCTGTATTTTCTTAGTTACAGAATTGTCAATTTCTAGAGTTTGATCTGCCAGTTTGAGATTGACTACCGAGTCGATCCGTTTATCAACATCTGCCTGTAGCTGCTGAATGACTAAGTTTTTAATATTCGGCGTTTGGTCGGTAACTTTAAGATTAACCACTGCATCAATCCGCTTATCCATATCCGCCTGTAGCTGTTTGATTACCTGGGCGTTAATATCCTGCGCCTGGTTTTCGATCTGGAGATTAACTGTCGTATTAATCCGTCGCTCTATTTCATCCTGTAGCCGTTGGACAACCTGATTATTTATTTCTTCAGCCTGGTTATCTACCTTAAGATTAACTACCGTATCAATACGTCGATCAATGTCACCCTGTAGCTGTTCGACAACCTGATTTTTAATTGCGGTCGAGCGATCGCTTATTTTCAGATTCACGACGGATTCGACTCGCTGATCAATGTCATCCTGTAGCTGCTGGATAACCTGATTCTTGATTTCAGTAGTGCGATCATTAAGTCGGAGATTTACCTGTTCTTCAACCATCGAGGTCATTCTCGTCTCGATTAGCTCGTTAAGGCGATCGTCAAAGTAACTAGACCAACCCTGAAAGTTTTGATTAAAGCTGACTTCCATCTGTTGAGTGATGGACTTCATCATAAACTCCAGCCGTGCTACCTGAATCGCTAAGTCTTTGGCTTGGCTTTGATAGCCTTTAAGAATCCACTTTTCTAAATTATCCCAGTAGTAAGCCTCTTTCTTTTCGTCCTGTTCGTCGGTAACGGTCACCGAAGTTTCGATCTTGGCTGCCATTTGCTGCCACATCTGTTCCATTTCGCTTTCATCAAAGCGGAAGCTAAAGCTAGCCCCGCTGCCACTGCCGCCTCCAGTTGTGGCAACGCTAGTAGTTCGAGTCTCTTTTTTAGTGGTACTGGTGCTACCGCCACTGCTGCTGCCTGCCGATGCGGTAACAGTCCCTCTTACGGTACTTCGCTCGGTTTTACCACTAGATGTGGAAACGCTAACGCTCTTGCCGCCAGAAGACTTTTGGCGATCGCTATTTTGACCTGTATCAACGCTGGCGACAGTCTGCTGCTGTTGATATTTCTGGGCGATCTCTTCGGTACTTATCGGTTCAATGGCAAGAATAATTTGTCCTTCGTTATCTTCTTTATAGGTATCAAAGAATAAACCCGACAGGGTAGTTTTGGCTTTTACTTCTAAAATAACTTCATCTTTGAAGCCGTTCAGCGAACACCAAGTTTCTGATACCTCAATTCCCGTTAGCTTGGGAACGACTTTACCTGCCTTGACCCAAATTAATGCCCAGGGTTCTAGCTCAAATTTCTCCTCGTCTGACCAATAGCTAGCGTTGGCTTCACGTATTTTAACCCGATAGTTGCCAGGCTCTAGCTCGATAAAGTTTTGTTCCCACTGCTTAAGGCTAGATAGATATTTCTCATCGAGGGAATAGCTGTTGCTTTGACTATCAACAATTAACTCTTGAGTTTGCTCATTGCCTTCGATCGCTAGCTTTACTGAACCACTATTGGCGCGATTATTAGAGTTAAAAAATAAAGCACAGATAACAGCCTGTCCTTTTACCTCTAGCTGCAATTTTTGACTGTAGCCGTTCAGAGTCGTCCAGGTCGCCCCTGTTTCGACACCTGTCTCGCGATTGACAAACGTACTGCCTTCCGCCCCATAGATCCACAGCAAGACAAAGGGTTCTCCTGCCGCGTCATTTTCGCTGTAGCTGTAGCGTCCATCGCTAATCTGGATCGCGAAACTGCCTTCCTCTAGGGTTAGTTTACTGGCAACATTTTCCTGCAAACTGTTCATCCCTTCGGGATTAATTACGTAGCAGTTGTTTTTGGTGTCGATAGTTAATAGCTGCATGTCTTCCTTCACTGTGGTTTGATTTTGGTTAGACTTATCTGAGGCGATCGCCGTTGTTACTGCTGCTGGTTGATAAATAGTCATACCCGCCCAACGACCGAGAGGGTTAGTTTTGGTAACTAGAGTTCCTTTTCCTGTCTTCGTATCAATGCGGATCAATTGCCCGTCTTTACCTAAATTGAAAAAGTTACCCGTTACGCCATAGAGAACATCATCAATAAATTCCATACTGGCAAGATTGGGAAAACCAGTATTACCAATGATATTTACTTTGCCACTGTCTAGATCGCAGGTTGCTAGCTGCTTCTTTTTGTTCGTGCCAATCAAAGTAATATAGGCTTTACCCGAACTGTCAAAGGCAATTTCGCCACATCCCCGCTTATCTTTACTTACGGTCACGGTGGGCGTACCCTTACCTGTTTCTAGAGCGATCGCAATTAACTGTTTGGCGGCGGTGGCATAGAGAGTATTGCGCGGTTTGTTGTATGCTAACCCCACTACGTTAAAGCCAATATCGCCTACTGCTGTTGCTTTTCCCGTCGGGCGATCAATTTTGACTAGCTGAGTGTGCTTTTTCCCCTGTTGTAATCCGTATAGTTGCGAATCAACAGCAGCCAGATCGTAAACCTCAGAAGCAATTGAGCCGACTAAATCTGCTTTACCTGTTTGAAGATTAAGAGTATAAAGCTTGCTTGCCTTTCCAGCAGCATAATCTTGAATATATGCCGTAAGGATATTATTCGCAGATTGATTGTCCATATTTTTTCGTTTTCTTCGTTTAAAGAAAGAGAAGATATTTAGAGGCATAGAAGTCATAGCCATTCTGATACAGACTAAGCTTAGTTGCTGGGTTTAAAGTAATATTTGGCATCCAGGTCAGCGGCATTAAAAAACACGTATATCTTTAAGCAGATTTTCCTGACTTAGTAGATTAAAAATCTAGATTTATAGTCATAAAATCTTATATGTAATTGATATTTATCAGCTATATTAATAATTCACAACAAAATATTAATCTGGCTGTGGAAACTAGGCACAGATGCTTTGCGCCTCAATTACTAGCGATATTAATCCCAGTTGCATCTAACCTCATGCAACCAGTATTTTTACTCGCAACTTATAGTTCTTATAATTCTCAAATTACACTTATTTAACTGATTTAAATGCTCTTTTTATATTTATTTAATTTTTCAAGCAACAGCAAAAAATACTTTTAATCAAACTTGCTCTTTTAATGTAATCAAATTTACATGAATGTTTTGCCTTGGTAATCAAACACACTTAATTACAGATGGTCTTGTGCATAATATATATTGCTCGATTTAATCAAAACAAATAGTTTATATTGAAAATACTCAATATAAGTTTTTGATATTTTTAGCAGCATAAAAATATATTTTTGGGACTTGCTCAATTAGCAGTATCTAACAGCAGCTAATCCATTTAGTAGCAACTGATTTAATGGGCGATTAATGCACGGCAATTAAATTTGAATGAGAGAAATACGCCCTAAAAATGTATCTCAGATAAATCTTATAGCTAGCGTGCGCGATCTAACTAAAAACCCTTACCTACAATGATTAAATTAAATTGAACGAAAGTTAAAAAATAAAACCTCGATCTGGTTTCAATACAGCTTATTGCTTGCTACCCAAATGCGAAGCACCCAAGAATTCGCTGTGCATCGCGGTATTCTTTAGGGCTACTACTATCCACTGTCAACTACCGAGGCTTCACAGAGCCATTTGTGCGTAACATTAGCCAGCTACTTTATATTGATAACCAGCAAAACTAATTACTTGAGCGGCCACCAACTAACTTTATCTCTGGTAGCGCCATATACTGCCTTTAAACCTTCTGGATCGATTACCGTAATTAAATCATTCTGACCTTTATGAGGTTTAAGCATTCCTGCTTTGGTCAAACCCTTTAGCACTTGCTCTACAGTACGGTGATTTAACTGACAAGCCTTGGCAATGACTTCGATCGGCAGGTCGAAAGTAAATACACCTGCTTGAGGTTGGTTGCCCAGTTCTCTCTCTTGATAAATCAAAGCCCTCAACAGTGCGGCAACTGCTTGGGGCGGATAGGTACTACAGTTAAGCAGATGATATTGAAATTTTTCCTGTAGCTCAAACATCAGCCCGTATCGCTGGCGAAATACCTCGGACTCTTGGTGCATGAGCCGAATTGTCTCCAGGGGAATCTTGATAATATCTGCTGTTTTATAAGACTCTACGAGGCTAGGAAAGGCGCGAGAAAAGTTACCATAGCTCAATGCCAAATTTTGCATCCCAAAACAGCTGTCGCTATAGGTAATGGCAATAATGCGATCCAAAGGGGTACTGCGAACGACAATTGGGCCACCGTCAATTACTACATAGAGATGTTCCAGGGCAGCATCAGGGCGAAATGCCGTATAAATAGGACGGCTGGAATACAGTTTTTCGATAATGAGCTGTTCTGGCTCAAGATGCTTCGTGATTAAAGTGGAATCTAAACCTCTGAATAAGAAATTATGCTGAGTTAAACGGTCTAAATTATTTTCTGGCTCTGAATTTTGTAATTGCTGATTAACTTTTTTCATAACTGCTGATTATCCACCTAATAAGAGTTTAGACAACTCTGCGGCAATTCCAGATTAATTAAAGTTTAGTTCGCAGTTCGCTTGTAAATGAATTTCAATACATCTGAAAATTTTCTGTGATACAATTCGATTTAACTTTCGATTTGACTTTTGTCGAATCACTGCCCAATCACAGGGAAATCTAAATAATGGAAGCACAAAGACTATCTCGCCGTATTTTTGCTCTGAAAACTTGGAAACAGTGGGTTATATTTGGTTCGATTGGTTTTTTTGCCGCCTGTATTTTGGGGCTTGTCACTTATTTGGCTACTTCTCCCAACTTTGACCTGGGCTGGCAAGCTTGGACAACGATCGCCATTACCGTCGCCGTATTTCTCCTCAATGCCCTCACAAATTTATCGGCAGATGTAGTTTTTTTGGGCGGGACGGCAGTTTTGTTTGTTAGCGGTATCTTAACCGAGCAAGATGCTCTAGCTGGATTTAGTAATCCTGGCATGATAACAGTGGCGGTACTCTATATCGTCGTTACGGGATTGACCCAGACTGGAGGGATGAACTGGATTTCCCAACGTGTTTTGGGACTGCCAAAAGGTCAGAATGCCGCGCTACTGAGAATGATGCCCCCCGTGATGGGGATGAGTGCTTTTCTGAACAACACTCCTGTGGTGGCGATGTTTATTCCTGTGATTAGTGATTGGTCGCGCAAGCTGCGTATTAGCCCGTCCAAGCTAATGATTCCCTTGAGCTATGCCGCTATTTTTGGAGGAACCTGCACTCTAATTGGTACCAGTACCAACCTGGTGGTCAATGGTCTATTGATTTCCGCTACGGATCTGCCTGGACTAAAGTTATTTGATCTGGCGGTAGTCGGATTGCCCTGTGCGATCGCCGGAATGATTTATCTCTACACAACTAATCGTTGGACGTTGCCCAGTCGTAAGCCCGTAATTAGCGAAACCGACGATGTGCGGCAGTATACGGTAGAAATGATGGTTCCCAGGGACAGCCCGATCTCAGGTAAGAGCATCGAACAGGCGGGATTAAGAAATCTACCTGGACTCTACGTCGTCGAGATTATTCGTAATCAGTTAATTATTCCTGCCGTTAGTCCCAAAGAAATTTTGCGTGATGGCGATCGCCTAGTCTTTATCGGTATGATTGACTCTATTGTCGATTTACACCGCCTCAGAGGGCTACAGCCCGCTACCGATGAAGTATTTAAGCTCGACACCCCTCGCGATCAACGTTGCTTGATTGAGGCAGTAGTGTCAAATACATGCCCGATGTTGGGCAAAACCATTCGCGAAGGAAAATTTAGGACTCAATACAATGCCGTTGTGCTAGCTGTAGCCCGTAATGGGGAGCGTTTGGCGGGAAAAATCGGGAGTATTCGTCTCCAGCCTGGGGATACCCTCCTGTTGGAAGCTAACTCCAATTTCCTCTCGCAGCAGCGTATTTCCAACGATTTCTATTTAGTCAACGGTATTCCTGATTCTGAACCCCTGCGCCACGAAAAAGCACCGATTGCCATGGTTATTTTGGGGCTAATGGTGTTGCTAGCGGCATTTGGTATTTTGAGCATGCTCAAGGCGGCAGTTTTAGCTTCGGTGGTCATGCTGTTAACTGGCTGCTGTTCTTCAATTCGAGCTTTTCGCAATATCGAGTGGTCGGTGCTTTTGGTCATTGGGGCAGCCTTAAGCATCGGTAAAGCCCTAGAAACGACAGGGGCAGCGGGTGCGATCGCCAGCAGTTTGATTCAGCTTTCGGGTGATAGTCCCTGGCTAGCTTTGGCAATTATCTATCTCGTAACCAACCTGCTGACTGAAGTGATTACTAACAACGCCGCCGCCGCCTTGGTCTTTCCTATTGCCCTTGCTTTGGCGCAGAATTTGGGAGTTAACTTTACTCCTTTTGCGATCGCCATTATGATTGGCGCATCCGCTAGTTTTTCTACGCCAATCGGCTACCAGACTAACCTGATGGTCTATGGTCCAGGGGGTTATCGCTTTAGTGACTTTATGCGGGTGGGTATTCCGCTCAATCTTTTATTTTGGATCGTTACTACTATCTTAACGCCAGTATTTTATCCCTTTTAGCCAGACGAACAATAGAATATAAAACATAGCTCCCTACTTTTTCCAGGGTAGCTTTGTTCCCATTTCTGTCGCTGCTGAGAAAAACAAATAGCCGATCAGCAAACCAACACCGATTATAAAAGGAATAATCTCATTTTCCATAATTTAAATCTCTATTAATACTCTATTTAGAGGCTTATTTTTAAATTTATCCATTATGTCAAGTTCGGCTAGACAGTTTTAATAAACTTCTTACTTGCATCCTTTTTAACTTCCTTCTGCCTTCTGCCTTCTGCCTTTGTGCCTTACTCCACCGATAACCTAACTATTTAACATGACATAATATTATTGATTGTATAGCTTTTTAGCATCAGCTTTTACTGATGCGATGTCGATTACATAGCTTTTCGCTACTACAGCTTACAGATAAGGGGCTAGATTTCAGGCTGTTTATCGATACAATACGAGCAACTTCAGACTGGGCGCAAAAATAGAATTAAACGAAACAAAAGTATTTTTGCCTACTTTCAGCAGTAAATTTACTGATGTCCGACAAATATTGCTAATGCTAAGAATATAACCCCTAAGCCTTAATTTAGTTATTCAAAAATATTGCAGTTTAGAATTTAAACTTTTTTTTGGTAACTTAGCATACTTTTTGGGTCTTAATTAAATAGTTGCGATTAATATCCTCGTATTTATACGGTTCGAAGAAGCAAGAAGTGATTGCTAGATTTTAACTGCTAACCGAGTCGAATTGATGCAAGATTCAATTCCAGATCTTGGTTGGTGAACGGTTGTTATCACGAGAAAACAACCTTAAACCTAAAATCTAGCTCCCTCTTAATTATATTGAAAGCCTTAAATTATGATTACTCAACTTGGGCAAGAAAGTAATTCTATTCTCGATAATATCAATAATTTAGCTCCTGCTGGGGGCGAATCTGTAGGTGTTGGCTTAGCAGATCTGGGGATGATTACTCAATTTGGTTCTGTTGCTGCTTTAGAAGAAACAAGTATTCAGGCTGTCTTGAACACAGGGACATTTGCGCCTAATAGTACGGGCATTTTTAATGTTGACGAGCAAATTTTTCTGGCGATTAATGATGGAATTGCGGGTTATGCTGCTAATGACGATGCTGTAATTGAAATTACTGGCATAGCAGGGGAGATTATTAAGATTGATCCTACCGCTGTAGAGCCGCCAACCCAACCGCCAACCCAACCGCCAAGTAATCCTGGCAGAACCAGCACCACAATTAATGTAGACAGTGACTTTGGTGGTAATTTAGATGCGGCGATCGCCGCTGCTCAAGACGGTGATACAGTTCAACTAGGCAACAATAGGTACTTCACCGAGGGGATTTTTCTGGAGCAAGATATAACTATTGATGGTGAGTCCAATTCGATCATTGACGGGGGCGGTACATCCAATTCAATTTTGAGTCTTTCTTCTGGTGCCACAGGTGCCACAATTCAAGATTTGAGGATTACCAACGGTAACAACGGCATTAACAGCAATGGGGCATTCAATCTGACTATTACCAATCTGGAGATTGACAATATTGGACTAGATGAAACGATCAGAGATGGTCAAAACAACACGGGTATTATTCTTAACCGCGCCGATGGACTTCAGCTTGCTAATACCTATGTCCACGATATCGGCAGAAAAGGCATTGGTATCAACGACACAGATGGGGCAACAGTCAGCAATTTATTTGTTCAAAGTATCAACCTGGCGGCAGAACATGCTCAGAGTTTTGATGCGGCAGGGATTAAATTTTACAACACTAATGATGTAGCGCTTAGAGGTCTCTACATGTCTAACATCAATGCCTTTAATATTTGGAACGACACCACCAACGGCACGACGATTGAAGGCAACACAATTGAAAATCTGGGAGATGCCTTCGCTGTGCCAGATTTCAACTCTAACATCACTATCGGTGGCATTTATAACGAAAAAAGCGCTAATTCTGTGGTGCGAAATAATCGAGTTACTGCCGTCCGAGATTTTCTGGGCTTCAACTCTACTGTCTTTAGTACTCAAACTCAGGTTGTTGAGAATAATGACTTTTCTAGCTTTGAGCTAAATACGACCGACTTCTGGGTCAACGAAGAGATCGAAATTCTGATTGCCGTTACCGAAGATCCTGACGCGGCAAACTTTAATCTTTTTGCCGACGAATTCTTTGCCCAAGCTAATATTGGTTAGAATTTGGAGCGAGAAGTTCGGCTAAAGACGACTGTATCTCAAGATCGCTATTTAAACGCCTCCAATAATTACATTTTCTGTCAGAATGCTCGCCTACATTTGGGCATCAAGCTAGCCTGATAGATATAGCAACCGAGGTTTAGACAAATGGCGATCGCAACTATTAATCCCGCAACGGGAGAAACCCTCAAAACTTTTACGCCCTTAACAGAGCAAGAAATTGAAACCAAGCTGACTTTGGCACAGTCCACCTTTGAGTCCTATCGCCGCACGACTTTGGCTCAACGTAGTCAGTGGTTAAACCAGGCGGCAGAGATCTTAGAACAGGATGCGGTCAAGTTTGGACAAATTATGACCACCGAAATGGGCAAAACCCTGCAAAGTGCGATCGCTGAAGCGGAAAAATGTGCGAAGGTCTGCCGCTTTTATGCGGCGCAAGCCCCTGGATTTCTGGCTGATCGACCTGTTACTAGCGATGCCAGTCAAAGCTATATTGCCTATCAACCCCTGGGTACAATCCTGGCAGTAATGCCCTGGAACTTTCCTTTCTGGCAGGTATTTCGTTTTGCTGCCCCAGCTTTGATGGCGGGTAACGTCGGTATTCTCAAACATGCTTCAAATGTGCCTCAATGTGCGTTAGCGATCGAGTCGATTCTCAGCCAGGCTGGCTTTCCTGCGGGTGCCTTCCAAACTCTTTTAATCGGTGCGAGTCAGGTCAAGGCAATCATAGAAGATGATCGCGTTAAGGCGGCAACTCTGACGGGTAGTGAACCTGCGGGGGCGGCTCTAGCTTCAGCAGCGGGACAGCAAATTAAGAAAGTAGTTTTAGAATTGGGCGGTAGCGATCCCTTTATCGTCACCGAAAGTGCCGACCTCGAAGCGGCTTTATCTACTGCGGTTAAAGCCAGAATGCTCAACAACGGACAGTCCTGCATTGCGGCAAAACGCTTTATCGTCGCTGAAAGTATTAGCGATCGCTTCCAAACCGAGCTAGTTCAAAGATTTCAAGCTCTAACAATTGGTGAGCCGATGAATAAAGATACCGATCTTGGTCCTTTGGCAACCGCTAGTATCCGCGATGAATTAGACCAGCAGGTTAAGGATGCGATCCAGCAGGGAGCAACAGTTGTGACTGGCGGCAAAGCCCTCAGCGATCGCCCTGGCAACTATTATGCACCTACTATCCTGACTGATATTCCCCTAGACTCTCCTACCGCCCAAGCAGAGTTTTTTGGACCTGTGGCATTATTATTTACCGTCAAAAATATTGATGAGGCGATCGCACTAGCAAATAATATTCCCTTTGGTCTGGGTGCTAGCGCCTGGACTAATGATGCAGCAGAAAAAGCCCGTCTAGCAAAAGAAATTGAGGCAGGGGCAGTCTTTATCAACGGTATGGTCAAGTCTGATCCTCGTCTTCCCTTTGGTGGCATCAAGCGTTCTGGCTACGGCAGAGAATTGAGCCGTGAAGGCATCCATGAGTTCGTCAACATCAAAACTGTCTGGATTAAGTAGAAAACTCTAATCGTCCCAATCTAGTGCCTCGTTCTCGAATGCACCGCAAATGGGATAATGCGATCGCTATGACTTACCAACATTACTCGGATGTTCGTGGCGATCGCCAATTAAACCAAAATCAAATCTGAAATCAAAAAAGCAGCCCCTCCAAACAAGTAGAATGAGCCGTAACAATCGGGTTAATTTTTGTAAAGTCTCATTGCGACAGGTGTAGTTTTCTGGCTTGATAGGAGTAGCCAAAATTATATATCGTGTTTTATAGCTCCTAAATATATTGTATAGATGGGGCTAAGATAAATAGAGTTTGAGCGTCTTCTTTTAACTAAGAACGGCTGGAAATAGATTACTGTAGCTAGGATATCGCACCACCTAGTCAGATAAGACCTGTTTTCTAGTTAGCCAGACAATCATAAAAATTATCTTAAATTTAGCATCGATTTTTAGTCTTTATTAATAGGAGTAATCCAGACCATGCAAATGCTCAAAAAGCTGTTTAGTTCTGACAACAAATATTATTTAGAATTAGACGAAATTAAAGATTCAGAGGTAGTCCAAAGTGCCGTTGAGACCGCAGAAAAAGCAACTCAAGCCGTTAAGGAAAAAGCACAGGATGTTGTAAAGTCTGAACCTGTTCAAGAAGCAATCAGCACTGGTAGCAAAGCCGTTGAGACTGCACAGGATAAGCTCAAAGAAGTATCTCCTGATGATAAAGCTAGCAGTAAGAAGTCCGCAGCTAAAGCCGAATCAGCCAAAAGTGAGCAGGCTGCATCCAATGGCAAGGCAGCGGCAGATAAGTCAGAAAAACCGCCGACTACCCTACAAAACGCTGGAGCATCGTCATTTGACCCACCATTTTGGGTAGCGGCGATGAACAACACTAATAAAAAAGCGGCGGATAGCAATGGTCAGGTAACAGAAGGTACGTTTGCTACGGATAATCTGATGCCCATTGTCACCAAATATCGTCGTCGTCCAGGAGGCAGCCTCAGCAAGTTTAAAGACATGGCAAAAACAGCCAAGACACCCAGAAGATAAGTGAGCGACAGGATAAATTTGCTTCCGAGAGTTGTGCTTGGATTCTAGGCGATCTGGAGATTAATCGAGAACGGAAGAATCTTCTCTGAGGGGATAGTCTTCCGTTTTGGTTTTTTGGTCTATGACCCTGTGGGGCTGAGGGAGAAAATGTTGCTAGAGGGTAACACAAATAAGAAGATTGACGGCTAATTTTGTCCCCCTTTCCGATAAGATGAAAGTTGCCGCTTTTTTTACTTAAGCTAGCGTTTAGTTCAGTTAGGAAATCCGTCTAATTTAGCTAGGCTTAGACATAGTTAAAAACGGATTGTTTACAAGGAAGAAATCAATGAATCAAGAAATTTTTGACAAGGTAAAAGGTATCGTCGTCGATCAGCTAGAGGTAGAAGCTGACCGCGTTACCCCAGAAGCAAGTTTTGCTAACGACTTGGGCGCTGATTCTCTAGACACAGTAGAATTAGTTATGGCTTTAGAAGAGGAATTTGACATCGAGATACCTGATGAAGCAGCCGAGCAGATTGATACTGTTGGTAAAGCAGTAGAGCATATTAGCAAGGAAACTGCTGCTGCCTAATTTTAGGTTCTCTGGGGTAGATTGATTGAGCGCAGTTGCCAACTATAAGGCGGTAAACGCCAAACATTTAAAGCGGCTTGAGCGCCAGTACAACCCAGAGCCAAAATACTAGAGCCAAAAATGCCATAGCAAAAGCGTATAGAGAGCAAAAATGACAAACAGGCAAAACAAGCGAGTTGTAATCACGGGCTTGGGTGCAATTACCCCCATTGGGAATAATTTAGCCGACTATTGGGATGGTTTGTTGCAGGGGCGTAGTGGAGTAGGTGCGATCACTTTGTTCGATGCGTCCCAACACGCCTGTCAAATTGCTGCGGAAGTTAAGGGCTTCGATCCTCATCAATATCTCGATAAGAAAGACGCTAAACGAATGGATCGTTTTTCCCAGTTTGGGGTCTGTGCTAGCAAACAGGCACTCGTCGATGGCAAATTTGAGATTAATGAGCTAAACGCCGATCGCATTGGAGTCTTGATTGGCACTGGAGTCGGTGGTTTGGGGACGATGGAAATCCAAAACGAAAACTTGATCACCAAAGGTCCAAGGAAGGTCAGTCCCTTTACGATTCCGATGATGATCTCAAATATGGCAGCAGGTCTGACGGCAATCCATACCGGGGCAAAAGGACCAAATTCTTGTACGGTAACCGCCTGTGCGGCAGGTTCTCATGCTATTGGCGATGCTTTTAGGCTGGTGCAGGGAGGCTATGCCGACGCAATGCTATGTGGTGGTGCCGAAGCGGCAATTACCCCCCTTTCTTTTGCTGGTTTTTGTTCTGCCAAGGCAGTTTCAACCCGTAATGATGATCCACTCCACGCTAGTCGTCCCTTTGATCGCGATCGCGATGGGTTTGTGATGGGAGAAGGTTCAGGTATTTTGCTACTCGAAGAATTAGAACATGCTTTGGCTCGTGGCGCGAGAATCTATGCCGAGATTGTAGGCTACGGTATGACCTGCGATGCATATCATATGACTTCCCCCGTTCCTGGTGGTCAGGGTGCCGCCAGAGCAATCGAACTTGCTCTTGCCGATGGCGATATAACTCCTGATCTGGTTAGCTATATTAATGCCCACGGTACTAGTACTCAGGCAAATGACTCGAACGAAACCAAAGCAATCAAAAAAGCGCTGGGAGTCAGAGCTAATGAAATTTTAGTTAGCTCGACTAAATCTATGACAGGTCACTTGTTGGGTGGCTCAGGTGGAATTGAGGCGGTAGCAACGGCTATGGCGATCGCTAATGACCGTGTTCCCCCCACCATCAATTTGGAAAATGCCGATCCAGAATGCGACCTAGACTATGTAGCTAACGCCAGCCGCGAACACCATGTGGATGTAGCATTATCTAATTCCTTTGGCTTTGGGGGTCATAATGTTACCCTCGCATTCAAAAAATATAGCTAGAAAAATATAGCCAGAAAAATATAGCCAGAAGAAATACACTCAGAAAGTTAAGCCAACCATAGACAGCTTCTCAGATTCACGGTAACAACGTCACTGAGTAATTTGTGATTCTAATTTTGGGGTTTGCTATCTCAGATTCTTCTAATAATTTTATTTCAATATTAAAGTGAGCCAAGCAAATTTTGAGTTGGCTGTGTCGAGTGATACAATTCATTCAATTTAAAATGCACTAGAGCTTGCTAGCCGTTCCTATAGGATGAGATGATAAGCAAAACAACAGACTCTGTCGCTTTAAAATCCTTTGCGATCTGAACATCCTGCTTAAGTACGTCCCAGCACGTTCAAATTTTTTGTTTTATCGTCGTTTATTTATATAACAAATATGGTAGTTGCCCGCCCATCAACCAACACAGTTGAAAATCTTTGTATTAATTCGATCCGTTTTCTAGCCATAGATGCTATTGAAAAAGCTAGCTCTGGACACCCTGGACTGCCTATGGGCGCCGCACCAATGGCATTTGTGCTGTGGGATAAGTTCATGCGCTTTAACCCCAAAAATCCTCAATGGTTTAACCGCGATCGCTTTGTGCTATCTGCTGGTCATGGGTCGATGTTGCAGTATGCGCTGATGTACCTAGCTGGTTACGATAGCGTTTCCATTGAAGATATTAAACAGTTTCGTCAGTGGGGTTCTGCTACTCCTGGACACCCAGAAAACTTTGTTACACCTGGGGTTGAAGTAACCACAGGACCTTTGGGTCAGGGGATTGCCAATGCAGTGGGTCTAGCTGTTGCTGAAGCTCATCTAGCCGCCAAGTTTAATAAGCCTGATGCGAAAATCGTTGACCACTACACCTACACTATTCTGGGTGATGGTTGCAACATGGAAGGGATTTCTGGCGAAGCCTGTTCCTTTGCGGGACACCAAGGATTGGGTAAGCTTATTGCTCTTTATGACGATAACCATATTTCTATCGATGGTTCGACTGATGTCGCCTTCACCGAAGACGTGTCCAAGCGTTTTGAAGCCTACGGCTGGCATGTACTCCACGTCGAAGATGGCAACACCGACTTAGCAGGTATTGCTAAAGCGATCGAAGAAGCAAAGTCTGTTACCGACAAACCCACCATGATTAAGGTAACAACTACCATTGGTTACGGTGCGCCCAACAAACAGGGAACAGCAGGCATTCATGGCGCAAAATTGGGTGGCGATGAAATCAAATTGACTCGCGAAAATTTGGGCTGGACTGTGGGCGAATTTGAAGTGCCTGGTGATGCTCTTGATCACATGCGCAAGGCAGTTGAGCGTGGTGCGGATGCCGAGCAAGAGTGGAATCAAACATTCTCTGACTACAAATCTAAATATGCTGATGAAGCAGCAGAATTTGAACGTTACCTCAGCGGTAAACTACCCGACGGTTGGGCAGATGTGCTACCCACCTTTACTCCTGAAGACGACGGCATTGCTACTCGTAAGTATTCTCAGGCCTGTCTCAACAAAATCGCCTCGGTAGTTCCTGAGTTGATTGGTGGTTCAGCAGATTTAACTCACTCCAACTTAACCGAGCTAAAAGAATCTGGCGAATTCCAAAAAGATTCACACGGAAATCGCAACATTCACTTTGGCGTGCGCGAACACGGCATGGGGGCTATCTGTAATGGGATTGCACTCCACAATTCGGGTCTAATTCCCTACGGTGCAACCTTCCTCATCTTTACCGACTACATGCGAGCAGCGATTCGTCTTTCTGCCCTATCGGAAGTTGGTTCCATCTGGGTCATGACTCATGACTCTATCGGACAGGGTGAAGATGGTCCTACCCACCAGCCGATCGAAACTGTTGCCTCACTCAGAGCAATTCCTGATCTTACCGTCATCCGTCCAGCCGATGGTAACGAAGTTTCTGCTGCTTACAAAGTGGCAATTGAATATGCCAAACAGAACAAGCCTACTTTGATGGCGTTTACCCGTCAAAATGTGCCTAACCTAGAAGGAAGTTCCTTAGAAAAAGCAACTAAGGGTGCTTATGTACTCTCCTGTGGTTTTGCTCCCGAAGAACTAGACATCATCTTGATTGGTACTGGTAGCGAAGTACAGCTTTGTGCTGGTGCAGCCAAGAAACTGATTGCCGAAGGTAAGAAAGTACGGGTTGTTTCCATGCCTTCTTGGGAACTGTTTGAAGCTCAAGACGAAGCCTACAAAGACTCTGTACTGCCTAAAGTTGCGAGAAAACGCCTGTCCGTAGAAGCGGGAACTGACTTTGGCTGGCAGCGATACACTGGCAGCGAAGGCGGTTCAGTTAGTATCGAGCGCTTTGGTGCATCTGCTCCTGGTGGTATTGTGATGGAAAAATTTGGCTTTACTGTTGATAACGTTGTCGCTAAAGCTAAAGAAATCATTGGTTAATTTCATTCTGAAACTTAATTAGCTGTGATGGCTAAAAACAATTGTTTAACCCTGTGTAAAAGCAGGGTTTTTTATTTGCCCAGCTCTGCTTAATTTAATATATGACAAACAAACTGTAAATTACGACATCTTTGAAAACTCTTTGCGCCCTTGCGTCTTTGCCCTAAAGAATACACTCAATGCATCAAGTGCAAGCCGCTTCGCATACGCGAAACATAGATCGGTTGTCTTAAGCTTTGCTTCGACTGCTATGCCTTTCAAATAGCTTGAAATGTTTAACTAACAACAATATCTATTTGCCGATCGCTCATTATTTTCTGGAATAAATCGGTTGATAATACCTGCTCTACGGGATAAATTCCTGGCTGGTTTAACTTCCCTGCCAAAATCAATTCGGCGATCGCACCTGTTCCTGCGCCTGCGGCGATCGCCGTATCATCATGTACCATAGTGCTGCGATAGGTATAGGGTTGCTCGTTTTTAATCCCAGTAATTTCGACTCGCATCGCCACGCCAATCCCGCTAAAGCGATCGGTCACTTTGGTCATGGCGTAGCTGACCTGAGAAAAGAATTCAATGCCTTTAGGACTTGTGACCCAGGCTTGGGGAAAGATATGGGCAGTAATCCAGGTGAGGTGATTATACCAGTCAGGGATGGAGCCAAATTTAGTAATGACGGTATCGACTGGAAAAGAATCAGCAAAAGTATAGGTTTCAGGAACATCAAACCAATAAACTCCCGTTTTGCCATAGGGTGCGGGAAACTCAATGACCTCTCTCTCCGTGTAGGGTAAGATATCTTGCCATCTACCATCGATCCAAGCTGCAAACTTATTTTTTAACCCGAGAAAAGTAGTCCGCATCACCGTCAAGCCTGCACCACCCGAACCCGCAACTACATAGCTTAGATGAATCTTTCGGGGTTGATCAAACTGCTCGATTCCCTGCTTCACCATACTGTTAGACATGCCAGGAAAAATGCCCGTATTTCAAACTGCGGTACCTCCAGCCGCGATCGCCCGTTCGTGATCTTCAACTACACGTTGGTAGAAAGAACGGTGATCGCTTACATCGATATAGTTAACCCCCTGCTCAATGCAGCTAGACAACACTCTACCGTCACTTCTCGTCGGGCAAAAGCGATCGCCAAACCACTAAGATTTTTAGCTTTAGATCTTGAAGATCGCCAACAGCTACAGCAGATCATCTCCCAGCAAGATTTGGTCGTCCACTGTGCAGGACCTTTCCATCATCGAGACGGTAGAGTGTTGTCTA
>JBCBWB010000101.1:0-7481 GCA_039817275.1 Cyanobacteria bacterium J06648_1
TTACGACTTTGAAACCATTCGAGAGTGTGTTGATTCTGCTTTCGCAAAATGTCCTAACGTATTCGCGTAACGCTATAAATACTTAATATAAAAAGCGATCTCCTTATCCAAAAGGCGATCGCTCTGTCAAATGATATTTTTAAAACTGTGTGAAGCTCAACTAATCAGCATAGTTTCTTGCCGTAATTAAGGAATCTGGATTGTGATCAACTACTAAAACAACATCCTGTAGATCGTAACCAGCACTACTAGGGCTACGATTTCCTAATTCCACTAAAAACAATTCTTCATAACTGTCTAATCCTTGAAGCATCTGGGTTATAGATGCTTGACCATTGAATCCTTGTACAGTAGGAACTTCGCTGTCAGATGCTAATATTTTTCTGTCCTGAGTAGCTCGATATCCTCCTTCAGTCAAGCAGCTCAAATTAAAAATTTTGTATTTGATGAAGAGATCGTCGATAGAATCAACTTCGGTAGTTATAAACTTCTCGCCTTTAGATAGGGTAGCAATTTTAGTATCATTGATTTGGTCATATACCTCGACTTCAACTCTTGCCTGAGTTGGGTCGTCACCACACTGTATTGCTGAATCAAGATAACGAAGTTCTATACCTTGAACTCCATTTGATGCCAAAGCTTTTGTAATACCAGATTGAGCGACAAAACCTCCTGTTATTAAGACGCCTATCAAGGTTCTAGCAGTAATTTTTTTTAAATTAATATTATTAAGCATTTGAGTTGTTTGTACCTGTTGATTTTTATAGGCATATTTTTCTTACGGTGTGACTCGGAGACTTGATCTATGCCCTATTTAAGTCAAAGATAGCAATAGCAATTGAAATACGTAAACTCTTGAAAATACTTAATCTCAATATGAAAAGTTCATATGGCTTTAGTCTGCTAGATAAAAATCATATAAACTCACAACTTACAAATGCTAGATTGAGGTAATAAAATACCAATAATTATCAATAATTTTGCTTAGTTGATTTTACTGATAGATACAAAATTTTGTATTGCTATATTATTTTTTTCTACTATTGATCCACTTCCAAAGAAAATGCTTCTTCCCTTTTGCTTGAATTTTCGTCACCTGTTGTTCTAACTGGCGCTGCTCACTTGCTGGCAGTCCCCAAATAATATTGCGACTCTGCCAAATTAAAACAGAAATAGTAGTCGCAACACAGAACGCTAAACAGATGGTTGGTATTAGATTAAAGTGGAAGCTGTAATAAACCGCCGCCCAGGTGAAATAGTCAAACCAGAGAGCAATTTCGTCCTGAAGCTGCCAGAGGGCAAAAGTCCCTAGAGTAAGCCAGCTAGTGATAACAAATAACCAGCGACCATAAATGGTTAGCTGATGAAGTCGTGCTACCTGGGAGGAAAAACTAGCTCTATTTTTAGTCACTGTATCTTAAATTGAATCTAACTAATGCGATCGCCATTAAATTATCAGTGATTGATTGCCAATTGTCATTATTCCGAAGCGGCGGTATCAGCAATAACGACAGACTTTTTAGCTTTGCCATTGCGCCACCAGGCAAGCAGAGTACTGGCGATAAAAATACTAGAATAAGCACCAAGCACAAAGCCGACAATTAGAGCTAAGGCAAAGAATTTGAGAGTCTGTCCGCCAAAAAGAAAGATGCCTAGCAATGGAAGTAAAGTGGTTAGAGTAGTGTTAATTGAGCGCCCTAGAGTTTGATTAACGGCATTATCAACAACTTCGTTGATTGATCGTTCGGGATTTGCCGCAATATTTTCCCGAATGCGATCGTAAATTACTACGGTGTCATTGACCGAGAAACCAATGATAGTCAGTAAAGAAACTAAGAATAAGCTGTCTGCTTCAAGAGCAATAGTTAAACCTAGTAAAGAGAAAATGCCCGCCGTAATAAACACATCATGAAACAATGCAGCGATCGCAAATAGAGCATAATCGAACTGGAATCGAATACTGAGGTAGGCAATAATGCCGAAGAAGGCGACTAGCAGAGCTAATATTCCCGAAACGAAGAGTTCTTCGCCAATAGTGGGTCCAACAGAATCAATCTGAACTGTTTTGCTGTCAAAGGTACCAATAGACTCACTAAGAGAACTTAATAATTCGCTACGGCGATCTCCATCAATATTTTCTGTCCTGACTGAGAGAACTTGCTGATCTTCTCCTAAAAGCTGGATTGTACTGCCTCCTAGTCCCTGACTCTCCAAAACTTCCCTGACTTGAGCCGTGTCGATGGGTTCGGCACAATTACTGGCAACGGAACAATCGCGGGCAATTTGGATGCGAGTACCACCAACAAAATCAATCCCAGGACGGATAGGTGCGCCTAAGCTAGTGAAGGAAAAAACCATAGTGGCGAGACTGGCAACAATTGCTGCTCCCGAAATTGCCCACCACAAGCCTCTTTTTTGAGTAATGCTAAATTTCATTGAATAATTTGATTACTAACTACTGACTACTAATTACTGATTACGTCTTCGAAAACTATTAACTATTAACTGAATCTAGGTTAGGACAGAAAAGTTCTGGTTTTTGTCGGACTTTAGCATTGCTCAAGACAACCAACAGCATGAGAGTACGACTACAGGTGACGGCAGTAAACATGCTGACCACAACTCCAATCAACAAAGTTACGGCAAAACCTTTGACTAAGCCCGAACCGAGCCATAAGAGAGCAACACAGGCGATCGCTGTAGTTACATTACTATCTAAAATACTGGAGAATGCCCGAAAGAAACCTGATTCTACTGAACGATAAAGAGTTTTGCCAGCTCGTAGCTCTTCTCTTGTACGTTCAAAAATAAGCACATTGGCATCTACTGCCATACCAATACTCAGAATAAAGCCAGCAATTCCAGGCAGGGTGAGAGTTACACCGACAAGAGCATAGCAAGCTAGGGTTAGCAAAGCATAAACAATCAGAGCTACGTCGGCAATCATGCCTGGTAAACGGTAGTAAACTACCATAAAAATTAGAACTAAGACCAAGCCGACACTGGCAGCAATAATACTGCGGCGGATACTATCTTGTCCGAGAGTTGCCCCAACGGTACGGTTTTCGACTACGGATACGGGGAAAGGTAACGAACCTCCCTTGATTTGAATCGCTAAATCTCTTGCTCCTTCGAGGTCAAAGTTGCCCGTAATCACGGCGCGACCACCAGCAATTCCAGTATCGGCAAATTCAGGACCAACGACAGGAGCGCTAATTAAGTCATCATCGAGGAAAATACCAATACTACGACCAGTACCAGCCAGATTTTTGGTTAGTTCAGCAAACTTTCTGCCACCAGCATCATCAAAGTTAATTGCAACTTCCCAGCGGTTGCCAGAGGCATCAGGTTGGGGGCGAGCATCGGTAAGGTTCGTTCCTGTTAGATCTACCGAATCAAACAGATCGGCGATCGCCTTATTTGACTCTGCCAAGGATTTTTGGGCTTCGGCTATCTTGTCTAAATTTTCGGCTTCTAGCTCTCCCTGCCCCAAAATAGCTAATTCTACAGCCCTTTGTTGTCTGACCTGACTCTCGGCTCGATATTCTCCTTCCGTTCCTTGCCTTTGCTCTTTAAACTCTAATTTAGCCGTTCCTTTTAAGCGTCTTTCCGCCTCTTCGGGCTGACTTTCTCCTGGCAACTGAATTAAAATCTTGTCTTCGCCGATAGTCTGTACTGTAGTTTCGGAAACCCCAAATTCATTTATGCGATTTTCTAAAACTCGCTGCACCGCCTCAACATCGCTGGGAGTGGGTCTGACATCAGGGTTTTCTTTAGTGGGATTGACTTGAATGGTCAACTGAGCGCCGCCCCGAAGATCCAGTCCTAGCTGGGGTGGTATGGTTGTCAAAATGGCGATCGCCGCTGCGACCAGTGCCAGAATTAAAATAATATAGGCTCTTTGTTTCTGCATTTGCTCTTACCTGCCGTAGTAAATGCCATGATATATCCTTTTTGCAATCTTACGAGTACTACTAATCTTTAGATAGATTATCTTCTTGATATCTTCAAACCAAACCCTGATACAAAAAAAGCCCTGTTTTCAACAGGACTAAAAACTAAACTACTAAATTGAACCCGAAAGCTTAGCGAACCGTATCAGCTAATTGGTCAACACGAATTGGTTTGATTAGATACATTTTAAGCAGCTCTAAACCGTTAGAAACATAAAGAGGCAGTTTACGCAGTAGCTTGACAGGCGCAAGCCCATTGGAACTAGCAATTTTAGTCAGCTTCTCGTTGTTTATTACGCACTTCTCTAAACGCTTGTAGAAATCAGGATGTTCTACGTCCAAAACCACAGGAAATACCCTACCTGCCGTATTGTTAGTTTCTTTGATGACAAGCTTGTCATATTCACGGGCATCTAAACCTAGAGACTCATAGAAGTGAAAACGCTGTACATCGTTGAGATACATAGTCGCAAACACAGAAAGAAGGAAGAAGCGACTCCATAGTCTTGCTTTCCAATCATTGAGGAACTGAGGCTGAGACTTCATAATTGCGTCGAAGAAGTCACCATGACGGTTTTCATCCTGACACCAGTTTTCAAAGAAGCTGAAGATAGGATAAATTTCGTGTTCTGGATTTTGCTGTAGGTGGCGGAAAATAGTGATGTAGCGCCAGTAACCAATCTTCTCAGAAAGATAGGTTGCGTAGAAAATAAACTTAGGTTTGAAAAAGGTATATTTGCGGCTTTTGGTCAAGAATCCCAAATCGAGGGAAAGGTTAAAATCAGACAGCGCCTTGTTCAAGAAGCCAGCATGACGAGCTTCGTCTCTTGCCATCAGAGTAAAAATCTCCGCCAGTACAGGGTTGCGTCCTTTCAAACGTCTGCCCAATTCCTTATAAAGCAAGAAGCCAGAAAACTCAGCCGTGCAGGAGCGTTCGAGAAACTCAATAAATACTTTGCGAGTTTCGCCACTGATGTTATCCCAAGACTTTTGGAACTGCTCATCTCTGACAAAATGATGGCGATTATAGTCAACGCGAAACTCTTCTAAAATTGCCTGAAGTTCTTCTTCGTTGAGAGAGATGTCCATGTTAGCCATCTCTTCAAAATCGGTTGTATAAAAGCGAGGCGTGAGAATAGTCTCTTCAGCAGGAGATTTAACTCCAGAGCGCATTTCCTCAAACTGCGGTTTTTTAAGGCTATCTACCATTATTAATACTTGTTTTTTCTATGAGGGTAATCTGTGACTCTATTTGCCATCATCAGAGGTTACTAAGTATTTATTCTCTAACAGTAGACAAGTCTTTCAGCAGTTTGTTAATGAATGTTTACCAGCATGGACACAAAATCGGCTTGATGCTAATTTATCTTTCGTTTTAGTCGAGCAAGACAAGATACATGCGGCGCTACGGATTGCTCTCTCGATAGGGATGTCGGAAGCTTTGCCCAGCCCTAGCTATGGACAACTAATAGCTAAACAGCAAAGAGATCTGCGTTTAAATCGCAGATCTCCGTCGGTTTCTATCAAAAGATAGATGAGTGCAATTGCCTAACGAATGTATTCTTTTAATATGCTGTTGCGGTTAGGATGACGCAATTTACGCAAGGCTTTTGCCTCAATCTGACGAATACGCTCGCGAGTTACATTAAAGATTTGTCCGATTTCTTCTAATGTTTTCATGCGACCATCGTCTAGACCATAACGTAGACGGAGAACATCACGTTCGCGAGGGCTGAGAGTATCGAGAACGCTCTCTAGGTCTTCTCTTAGCAAGCTTTTGGACACCTGATCCTCTGGTGTTTCACCGTCAGCCTCAATAAAATCGCCTAAGCGAGAGTCTTCTTCCTTACCAATCGGCGTTTCTAAAGATATCGGCAGTTGGGCTGATTTAGCGATAAATCTTAGCTTCTCAATGGTCATTTCCATACGGGTAGCAATCTCTTCTTCCGTAGGTTTGCGACCTCTTTCTTGAGAAAGTAATTTAGTAGTTTTTTTAATTCGAGAGATTGTTTCATATAAGTGGACAGGGAGGCGAATGGTACGCGATTGATCCGCGATCGCTCTAGTAATAGCCTGTCTGATCCACCAGGTAGCATAGGTAGAAAATTTATAGCCTTTTTCGTGGTCAAACTTTTCAGCGGCTCTGATCAACCCCAGAGAGCCTTCCTGAATTAGATCTTGGAAGGAAAGACCACGGTTCATGTATTTTTTGGCAATGGAGACAACCAAACGCAGATTAGACTGCACCATTTTATCTTTGGCTCGACGACCAATAAAGAGGCGACGACGGAATTTACGATATTCCATGTCGACTTCCCTGGCCCATTCCTCATCAGTTGCTTCTCTGCCCAAACCGTCTTCCAGACTATCCTTTAATCTTTCAAGCTCTAGTAAGTCGGCAATTTGACGCGCTAATTCAATTTCTTCTTCTGCTCTAAGCAGTCGAATACGACCAATTTCTTGGAGATAAATACGAATAGAATCTTCTGTATAAGGCTTTTTTCTGCCTCGTTCAGCACGTTTGGTAGTGCTAGCTTTTTTCTTCCCCTTAGCTGCTGGCTTGATCTCAACTGTATCTTGATTCTTCTTTCTATCTTCTTCGATTAGGCTCTCCCAATCGTTTCCAGGATTGGCGATCGTTGCTAGAACTTGATTAGCTTGGGTCATGCCGTTTTCCTCTTGCTCCTTCAGTGAAAAAATAATAATAGTTGTTTTGGTTAAGTTTTGTTAAGTTGGACTTAACTAGGTGTCTAATTACACTCTTGCTGGATTGAGATTGACTGAGTCTGCCGTTTGGCTATAAATATTGGCGTTACTCGGTTAAATCTCTGCTGAAATCAACTGCCTACTGAGTATTCTCAACTAGAATTTTGCAATTGTTTTCCGATTTTAGCCTCGATTGTTGTGACTTTGGTGAAGATTAGACAGAAATCAGCGAATATTCCCCTAAATTTTATAAAGAAATTACAAAGTTTCCCTTAAATACGCTCCTTTGGCATTGTAAGCAATTTGATTAAAAATAACACGAATTGATTTTTGGCAAGGGGTAATTGCTCGACTATGAATCATGACATTCAAAGTTAATTTTTGCTAAATAATCCTACGTTATGCCCTCCAGGGGGATTGTAAAGCACAATCAAAATTCATTATTACTAAAGTAAGGAAAAAAAACCAGAGATTTTAATTTTTTCCAGGAAGATTTTGAACATGAACCAAATACGTACAATTGCTTACGGAATTACCCTGAGCGCGCTCGCCTTGATTGGCATTGAACATCTAAATAGACAGAAAAGCATTGCGGCATCTACGGATGGAGGAACTTTGACCTTAGTTGCCAACGGTGAGGATTTTGTCAGACAGGGATTTGTAAGTAAAGACGGGTGGCAAATAGATTTTGCTCACCTATTTGTGAACATCGGTGAAGCGATCGCCTATTCCACCGAGCCAGCTTTTGAGCCACAAAAGAATGACACAAAAGAAAGTATTGACTATCAAGAGAGAATAGCGTTGATCGATACAGCGACAACC
>JBCBWB010000101.1:7581-19782 GCA_039817275.1 Cyanobacteria bacterium J06648_1
CTGGTTTTTATAATGCCCTGGCTTGGAAAGTAACTACTGCCGACTCAGATAGTTTTATGGCAGGAGAGACGATGAAGCTGATTGGTCAAGCAGTCAAAGATGGCAAAACGGTTGACTTCGATCTTAGTCTTAATCAGCCAACGGAATATGTCTGTGGCGAATTTGTGGGTGATCTACGCCAAGGTATTGTTGAGGCGGATAGTCCAGGAACGGTAGAAATGACGTTTCACTTCGATCATATCTTCGGTGATGCCGATACCCCTCCCGAGGATGCTTTGAATCAGGATGCCCTGGGGTTCCAACCCTTAGCTAGTCTTGCCAGCAATGGTCAAATTCAGCTTAACGATACCGAGCTTGCTAATCAATTAGCGCCTCAAGATTATCAACAGCTGAAATCGGCGATCGCTGGACTAGGTCACGTAGGAGAAGGTCATTGCGTTGTTACCAGTTCTCAGTAACTAGTTCACAATAAGCAAGAAAACTAAACAATAACTTGATGTTTTGTGTCCAAAATTGCTGAATCTTGAAAAAAATGGCAATAAATAGCTTTATCCCGGGGAATAATCCTACAATTTTGATTACGAAACAACCCTAAAAGTGGTTTTATGATTAGGTTTTACTTTTGCTTAACACTATTGGCACTGCTATCCATTCCCGAAAAAGCTTTTGCCCACGGCGCTAATATCGAGTATCGCGAAACTTCGGCGATCGCCATTCAGGCAAAATATGACGACGGAACCCCGATGGCAAATGCTCAAGTGGTAATTTACGCTCCTAGCGATCGCGCAACCCCCTGGCTCAAAGGTGTCACGGACGATCGGGGCAACTTTAGCTTTGTCCCTGATCGTGAGCCAAAAAATATTGGCGATTGGGACATTAAAGTTCGTCAATCTGGACATGGAGATATTACTAGCATTCCGATTGATAGAGAAGCATTAGTTAATACTTCTCCAATACGTTTGGCATCCGCTAATGCTGGATATTCTCTGCCACAGAAAATGCTGATGGCTGCGGCTGTAGGCTGGGGATTTATTGGTACAGCTTTGTTTTTTTCCCGTTCTCAGTTCCCCAAATAGATATTAATTTAGCCGAATGCATATTCCTGACGGTTTTCTTCCACCTCAAGTCTGTTTAGCAGGTTACGCTCTCACGGGTGGTGTCACCTGGTATTCTTTGCGCCAGATCAAACGTGACCGCTATACTCAAGCCAACATTCCCAAAGCTTCTTTATTGACGGCAGCGTTTTTTGTGGCTTCTTTGATCAGTATCCCGATTCCCCCCACTAGCGTTCATCTTATCTTTAACGGTTTGATGGGTGCAGTGCTAGGGTACTATGCTTTCCCCGCTATTCTGATTGGCTTATTTTTTCAAGCGGTCATGTTTCAACATGGAGGTATGTCTACTTTAGGAATCAACGCTATTATTTTGGGCGTGCCAGCCCTCGCCGCTTACTATATGTTTCGTCAGAGGGAGAATTTAACAGGAAAAAGGCAAAGTTTGACTAAAATGTTATCTTTTGCTGCGGGTGCAGGGGCATTATTGCTGTCTGCCGCTATGTTTGCTATTTTACTAATTACCTATATATCTCCTGATATGGATGTTAATGCCGAAAGAACAGCAATTTTGGTGTCTCTTAGTGGCTATGGGATTCAGGCGATAGTAGAAGGATTATTTTCGGTAATGCTGATCTCATTTCTAGAGCAGGTAAAACCAGAGCTACTAAAGGGATAAAGCATCAAGCGCAAGCAAAACATAACCAAAATATTATCAAGATTTGATGGTAGTTTGGCTCACCTTTTAGTGCAGAGCCACTATTAGTAATCAGTAATCAGTAGTCAGTAATTACTTAATGAAATTAGTTTTAGATCGGTATGCTTATTTAGATTCTCCAGTCCATCGCTGGCAGCAAGGTTATAAACTAATTGGCTTACTAAGCTTGATTTTTGCCTTTGCATTTATTCAGAATATCTGGCTACTGCCGATGATGGTTTTGATTACCTGCATTTTATTCTCTCTTTCTAAGATTCCTGTATCTTTCCTGCTCAAGCGATTGCGCTATCCGAGCTGGTTTATTTTGGCAGTAGTATTTTTTCTACCTTTTATATCAGGAGAAACTGCGGTTTTTCAGCTAGGAAATTTAAGTATTAAGGAAGAAGGATGTTGGCTCGCTTTGCTGATTTCAGTTCGCTTTTTTTGCATTATAACTGTCAGCCTGGTTCTGTTTGGGACAGCTCCTTTTTTAAGCACAATTAAAGCCATGCGCTCATTGGGATTGCCTAGAGTTATTGTCGATATGAGCTTGCTATCCTATCGTTATTTAGAAGAATTGAGCGATACCTTGACTACTATGCAGCGAGCTATGAAATTAAGAGGATTTAAATCTCAGGGTTTTGCTCGTCGTAATTTACAAGTGTTCGCTCAGTTAACTGGTAGCATATTGATTAGAAGCTATGACCGTTCTTCGAGAATTTATCAAGCAATGATTTTGCGTGGATATGGTAGCCAGGCAAACACGCACCAGACAAAGTGGTATCCAAACATTAACTCCCTTCAAAGCTACAGCAGTATAGCAACGTTAGCAGCATTATCTACTGGAGTAATATTGATAGTTTTAGAGATAACCTTACCTAACTTCTAACTATTTGGATCGAGCTGCCCAAAAATATGATTCTTTTCCAAAATAGCTAAATATCATACCGTAGAAATTTAATGAATAATCTCGTACAAACGGCAAATCAACTATCTCTCCAAAAAACCAAAGCGATCGCCTTACAAAATATCTGCTTTAGCTATGGCGAGGAAAGAGCGATCCTCACTGATATTAATCTAGATATTGCTACAGGAGAAATGGTTGGTCTGATCGGAGCTAATGGTGCTGGTAAAACTAGCCTGTTTTTGACCATATGCGGCATCCTCAGCCCGACCTACGGAGAGGTAAAGCTATTTGATCGCCTTGTCCGAGCTGGAGAATTTAATCCTGAGATCGGTTTGGTGTTCCAAAATCCCGACGATCAGCTATTCTGTCCGACAGTGCGAGATGATATTGCCTTTGGTTTGGAAAATATTGAATTACCTCCTGACGAAGTAGAAGCTAGGATCAGCGCGGCTCTATCCTTGACTGGAGTGACCCATCTTGCCGATCGCATTTCTCACCAGCTTTCTGGCGGAGAAAAATGTATGGTGGCGATCGCCGCTGTTTTAGCCATGCTGCCCCAGATCGTGCTTTATGATGAGCCTAGTGCCAATCTAGACTTGAGAGCTAGGCGTCGGCTGATCCACTTTTTAAACTCGTCTCACGAGACGACGGTAATCTCATCCCACGATTTAGAATTGATTATCGAGGTTTGTGACCGCGTAGTGATGCTTAATCAGGGACGAATTGTTGCTGATGGTACGCCAAGTGAAATTATGAGCAATCCTGGTTTGATGGAGTCGAACGGTTTGGAAGTGCCTCATTCTCTCACCCACTTTCATCAGGGATAAAAGATGAAGATCAAGAGGTAAGGAAAAATAATAACTATGGATAATATGCCGCAAGATAGTCAGGTTAAGATGTCAGAAGCAGAGGCTCAAGAGCTAATGCGATCGCTCTTGCACAAGGAAGGTAGTTGGGTTGAGTGGGGCAAGGGATGCCAGAGGCTACAGAAAGCGGGATATGATAGTCAGAGGATTTTTGAGGACACAGGATTTCAAAACAGTCAGCAAAATCTGGTAATTGTTGCCGCTCAGGTATTTGACAATTTGGTGCAGGCGGGAGTAAACGAGTCAGTTCTAGACTACTTTCGGGGTCCACGTAGCGATGTTCTCTACGAATTTCGCGTACTCAACCAGCAGCAGCGAGTAGACGCTAGTCTTTTAGCTCACGATAAGCAGGTCAATATAGATGGTGCGGTCATTATCTCTAAGGCGGTCAAAGATGTTTCTCGCATGTCCCAGCTACCCGAAGCTTTTACTAATCATCCAGGGGATTGGGTAGCATATTTGTCCTGGAAACGAGCCAAGGGGCAAAAAGATCTGCAACAGCGATCGCGTTTGATTGCTCAAGGATTAAAATTTGCTCACTCTACCACTGCTAGAGAGGCGATTGAAAAGTTGTTAAGTGATTTCAGCGCGATTGAAACTGTTTCTGAACCCCTGTTGCCTCTGTATCGGATGGAGCTGGAGGAAGAATTACCCCGCATAGTTCCTTTAGCTGGGTCTTATCCCTTGAGCAGTCAGGATATATCAATAGTCCAACAGGTAGAAATTCAAGCATCATTTAGCCATATCAAAGCTAATGGCGGTGCTTATGTCCCTATTCCTGGTTGGCAAGCAATTCTTAAAGCGTCTGATCCAGTCGGCTATATCTGTCCTAGCAACTTATTGCCCAAGTATCTTGGGGGAAATATTGAGGAAGTTTTAGTTATTCTTGACCGAAACAGTAAGAATTGGGACGTTAATAGCTACTTTGTCGTCGAAATAGACAACAAAATAGAAGTGCGCTGGTTTGAAGACCAACCTAGTGAGCCAATTATCGGTCAGCTAGTTTTAATCCTACGTCCGAAAAAGATTTTGGATGAGGGTAATATTACTCAACCGTGGCAAATGGATGATTGAGTAATTGGCGATCAAAAAATAAGTAAATTTATACGCTCAACAATTGTTTAGCTGAATTGTGTTCCAGCTGGGCGATTTCTCCCATGTTGAGAGACTGTAGTTGATTTTCGCGGTTGAGGCGTTTGTAGAACTGAAGAATTTTTTCTAGAAAGCGGAGGTTTTCAGCCAGGTTGACCCCAAAATTATGAGGGTGCCACCATAAATGGTAGATTTTTCCGTGACTGGCAGCATGTTCTAGTCCTGAAGTCACACGACGAAGACGCAGTCCGTCTAAATGCCTGAGTTTTTTCGAGTAGGGACGCAGGAAGTGACTGGCAGGAATATTGATCGGATATCCCTGACTTAATTGCGATCGCGAATAACAGTTGTGACCAGTTAAGTTCAGATAAGCATCAAGTAAGCGTAGAATTCTTTTTCTAGGGCGATCGCCATCGCCATCGTGATCGTTATAGATCGCATGATTTTGGTTGCCTCGGTAGCAGTTAATTCCACAGTCAGCAATCGTTTTTAAATAGGTCTGGTTATATTGATTACGAGGAAACACGAGACTTTGGATGTCGAGCTTATTTTTTTCGGCGATCGCGATCGCCGCCTGAAGATCCGCCTCAAATTCAGCTTGGGTTTGTCCCGATTCTAAACAGTAGTAGTGAGAAAAAGTGTGGGTAGCGATTTCTTGTTGGGGATATTGGCTAATTAGCTTAATCAAATCGGGGGCAAAATGCAGCTCTGCTTCAGACTCTAAATCCACCGTTTTGATGTACTGGTAAGGAGAAAGTTGCTGTTGAATATAGCTCGGTTGTTTCTGAGGTAGGTTATTCTTGAGCTGCTCAAAACTAGGAAAAAAGAGAAAGCCTACGGATGCCCAGGATGCATGAATTTCATACTCGGTAAATAAGTCTAAAATTGCTGCAATAGCTCGGCGAACACCTACTAAATTTTGCCGATAATCATTTAGGGAAACAACATCTCTCATTCCCCAATAAAGTTCTAAATCCAAAGAAACTACTAAGGTTCCTGAAGATGAATTGTGCATATTCTACTTAAGCTTTGAAATAAATATAAGTTTTATATAATTGCTAATTGTCAGTTAATAATCAATAATTAAATAAGCATTTAAAATCTACATTATCTCGCAATATCTAGAGTTAAATTAATAATAATTGCTTTGATAATTAGCTGAGTGCTATTGCTCCTGATAACAAAACATATCTATGAAAGATACTATTTAGCCTCAATCAGGATGAGCAGATACTATCACATTAGTGCTTGAGAATATAGAGCTTAAAATAGATGGCAGGGCAAAAAAGCCTATTATAAATAGTTTTATTGGTATTTTTGGGTGCCTTGCTTACTTGTGAAGTGTTTAAAAAAAAAGTTAATCAAGCCAAAAAAGCAGTAGATACTTGGTTAACTTTAGGTTTGTCGGTGATTGCTACATTTAAAAACAATCAATGATGATAGGTTACTAACCAAAAAATCGCTTAGTTTTATAAAAATTGCAGCTAACGTTGCCGATTAGTTATTAGCCAGAAAAACAATCCATTCTCCTACGACTTCAGCGATCGCTCCTCCCGGGAGGGTTGAGGTACGACTTTTATTGGGTGCGGTAATCAGATCGACAACAGCTTCAATCTGCTCAAAATTTGGTTGGCGAGACATGACGGTAGGCAAAAACTGGCGGATGGCTCGTCGCTGAATCGCCAAAGATGCAGCCTGGAGAGATGGACGATGTAAACGATTTTCCGCTCTAGCTGACTGAAGCAGGTTTTGAGTAATAGTTTCTAGATATTCCAGATCGGCTCGTAATATTTCTGCGGTTTGAGCAAGGGAGTTTTCCACCTGGGGATTAAACCGTTCCTGTAGATAGGGAATTAATTCTTGGCGAATGCGATTGCGCGCATAGCGATCGCTCTGATTAACCTGATCAAACCAGACTGGTAAGTCAAACTGCTGGCAAAATTCTAGGGTTTCTCGACGGTATACTTCTAGAATTGGTCGTACTAAAGTAATTTCTGGAGTGAGGCTACGTTGCCAAGTCAAAGCCGCTAATCCATCCGCTCCTGCACCACGAATCAGATTGTAGAGTAGGGTTTCAGCGCGATCGCTTTTGGTGTGTCCCGTGACGAGATAGTTAAAATTATGCTCGGTGGCAATTTCGCTCAAGGCTCGATAGCGCCAAATTCGAGCTGCTGCTTCCGTCTCTTTTAGACGATCTGCTATCTTCAAATAGAAAGGTAATTGCCAGTTTTGGGCAACTTGCTCGACTCGCTCGGCTATGCCAGCATCGGTTGACCAACGATGATCGCAGTGAGCGATCGCTAATTGCCAATCCCATTTGGAGCGTAAGTCTAGCAATAACTTACCCAGACATAAAGAATCTTGTCCTCCTGATACAGCTATTAAAACTCTAGCTTTGGGAGGTAAAAGCAATCTCTGAAGTAAAACTTTATGCAATTTAGTATGGAGGTGAGTCCAATAAATTCTGGGCATATATCTATTTAGCAATGAAATTAACCAAATTTGATTCCGTAATCTTTGATTCTGTAATTTTGCTCGGTTAACTCGATGTCCAACATTCACATTAGACTATCGTGTGATGGTCTGAGCTTGATAAAAGAATAAAGATTGAGTAAAGGAATTTACATAGAAAAGAACCGTAGGTAATCATATAAATGTAGTTACTCGTAGCAGAAAATACTGAGAAAGTTGTCTGCGGCTAGTAATGTTATCTTTTAGCTTTTTTTAAAATACTTATAATATGATTCGCGTCCTTGTAGTTGACGATCAAAAAATGGTTAGGGAAACTTTAAAACTTTCTCTGGCAATGGAAAACGATATCGAAATCGTGGGTACAGCCAGCAACGGTATCGCTGCTGTCGAACAGGTAGAAGTGCTTCATCCAGATATTGTCATTATGAATATGGAGATGCCTGGCTTGGACGGAGCAAGTGCGACGAAACAAATTACCAGTCGTTTTGTTCAGACGAAAGTCTTGATCCATACTTCCTATGATAATGATGAATACATCACCAAATCACTGGCTATGGGAGCGAAGGGTTATCTCTTAAAAAATGTCGAGACAAACGAGCTGGCTGGGGTGATTCGCAATATTAATAAAGGCTATACACAGATTGCGCCTGGTTTATTAGAGAAACTACTGGTAAGTACCGATTCGGGGGTAGTGATCAGTAAGCTTGAAGGTTTAGGATCTACCTATCAAACAGCTGGCAGTACTACTCTTGCTTCAGCGGTAAAGCCCCAACAGCAAAAGTCGATTAACAATCTCAAGCTTGCTTGTCGTCAACAGCAGGAAGAAATTAACAAACTACGCCAGAGCGTCGAACAAGATCGCGAAGAGCTACCGCAAGTCAAGCGTAACCTTTCCCGCTATCGAAATATACTACTATTCCTGTCTCTGCTTTGGTTATGTTCTTTGCCGATACTAGGGCTATTTCTGGCTCGACTCTACAACAAGACGAATAGCATTGAGTTAGAAACAGCAGACCTCAAGCAAAATATTCAGGCTAATGTTATCCCCAAAGAAAGAGTAGGCTTATACGGCGAATTTAGCCTTAGCGGTATTGCCCAAAGAGTAGAGAAGGCTTACGAACAAGACCCCAAATTGAGTAAAATTTCTACTGTTTATGTCGCTCAAGAAGATGATGCGATCGTCTTATTTGGCACAATTTCTGATGCCGATCTCCTCAGACGGATGGAAAATATTGCCAAGGAAGTTGAAGGAGTGAAGAAAGTCTATACGAGCCAAGTGGCAGTAAGATCAGGATTTACAGACAGCGTTTTGGGTTCGGGTAAGTATAACGCTGATGGAAATCGAGAATAGACTAGGCATCCAATTGCAATAAAATTTGCCGTTAACCAAGACAATGCAGTAACTTGTGAGTATTAATTGTTCAAAATAGAGACGGTGTTGTGTCTAAAAACTGGTTAATTTCTCTAATTGCTTGTGCTAGTCTTTCTAGTCTGTCTTTGCCCGCTAAGGGACAAGCCGTATTGCCTTATGTGCCTAAACTAGATTCAGAAAAGCTGGAACTACAGGGATTGCAGCTACTTCAAGATGCTGTGCAGTTGATTCGTTTCCAACAATATGATTTGGCATTGCCCAGAGCAGAATTAGCCACACAACTCGCTCCAGACAATTATGATGTCTGGTTGATTCTGGGAAGTCTTTACCTACAGCAAGAAAGGGTAGAAGCAGGTATTGAAGTATTGGAAAAAGCTGAAGAACTAGCTCCTGAAGAAGAGGGAGTTTTGTTTCGGTTAGGAGATGCTTATTTTCAGCAGGGTGATTATGAAGCCGCTCAAGAAAAGTTGGAGGCTGGGCTAGAAATAGAAAGTGAGTCTCCCGACGCGCTGTTTAGTCTGGGGAATACCTATCTTAAGCTGGCAAAATATGATGATGCAATCGATGCTTACGAAGAAGCAGTAGAGATAGAAGAAACTTTTTGGCCCGCATCAAATAATGTTGGACTGGTACAATACGAAAAAGGCGATCGCCGCGATGCGATTTCTCAGTGGGAATCGGTGATTGAAGTGGATTCTGAGCAGGCAGAACCCCAATTAGCTTTGGCTGTTGCTTTATTTACAGAAGGGGAAGTTGAGCAAGCAATTGAGTTGGGAAAAGCAGCATTGGAACTCGACAGTCGTTATGCTGATATTCAGTTTCTAGAAGAAAACCTGTGGGGAGAACAGCTAATTGCCGATACTCAACAGTTTTTTAGCCATCCTCAAATTCAGGAAGTTGTTTCCAACTTTGAACAGTCGGCTCCTGAAGAAACTCCTGCGGAAAATGAAGGAGTTCCCATACCCCAGTAGTATTTGACTGAAATAATCAAACAGTGAGCAAATTAAGCTTATCTCACTGTTTGACTGAATCTGACTCACTCTTGAGAAGGTAAGGCTGATTTGGTCTTGAAGCAAACAAAATAAAGTCTATTATTCTCTTGCCATATCGAACATCAGGATTTCGCTATCGAGACTACTTCCTGCGATCGCAATCTCCGTTTCATCGCTGATCGCCGCGCCGTCTCCAGCCTCTAATAAGCGACCGTTAAGCTTAATTTTCCCCTGGGTTACCTGTAGCCAAACAGCTCGCTCTTCAGCAATTTGATAATTTAGGCGATCGCTTTTGCCGAGGGAACCAAGATAGAGATTTACGTCTTGATGAATAGTGACAGAATTATCTCTGCCGTCTCTCGAACCGACTAAAGTTAGTTTGCCCTGCTCTATCTCGGAGCTGAAGTTTTTCTCTTCGTAACTAGGCTCCAACCCTTGTGTCTCTGGCAAAATCCAAATTTGTAAGAAGTGGACGGGATTTTCTTTAGAAGCATTAAACTCGCTGTGACGCACTCCTGTACCCGCAGACATCCGTTGCACGTCTCCTGGACGAATTACCGAGCCGTTGCCGATGCTGTCTCGATGCTCTAATTCTCCTGCCAGAACATAAGAGATAATCTCCATATCTCGGTGTCCATGGGTACCAAAACCTTGGGCGGGAGTTACCTTATCTTCATTGATTACTCGTAGACTGGCAAAACCCATGTGATTTGGATCGTAATATTGACCAAACGAAAAACTATGTCTGCTGTCTAACCAGCCAAAGTTTGCTACACCTCTTTGGTCTTGGGGTCGAACTGTAATCATTTAGTTTTACCTCCGTTTGTTTCGCTATATTTATTATGAATTAGTTCTTATAAAAAGACAATATAATGTTTAATAGACGCACTGTCTTTAAAATAGCTACGGTCTATGGATAAATTTGCCAGTATCAAAGCCTTTGCTCAGGTAGTAGAGTCAGGAGGATTTGCCGCGGCAGCCAGGAAAATGGGAGTATCTCGTTCGACGGTTAACAAGCTAGTGATTAATTTGGAGTCGGAATTAAAAGTACAGCTTTTGCAGCGAAGTACTCGTCAGGTAAATCCTACTGCCACAGGCTTGGCTTTTTACGAACGCTGTCTCAATATTTTGGCAGAACTAGAAGCGGCAGAAATTGCAGTGTCTGAACTACAGACGACTCCCAAGGGAACTTTTAAGATCAACGCGCCGATGTCTTTTGGCACCATGTTTCTCGGTCAGGCGATCGCCAAATTTGTCCAGCAATATCCCGAATTACAGGTGCAGCTTACCCTAGACGATCGCTTTATCGATCCTATTTCTGAAGGTTACGATCTAACTATTCGCATCGCTCAACCAGAGACATCCCCTGGTTTAGTTTGTCAGGCGATCGCGCCCATACCCAGAGTTCTATGTGCGTCTTCTGGCTATATCGAGCAATACGGTGTTCCCGAACATCCCGAACAGCTAACAGAGCATTCCTGCCTGCATTACGGACAGGTTATTTCAGGAAATCAATGGCAGCTATATCAAGGCGATCAAGAATATCGAGTAACGGTCAAGGGAGCGATCTGCTCTAACAACGGCGAAGTGCTAAGAGACTGTGCTGTTAAGGGTTTAGGTATCGCTTTGTTACCAACCTTTATTATCCAGCAAGAATTAGATCTGGGTCGCCTGGCGATCGTTTTGAGGCAATATCAGCCACCTGCTTTAGAACTTTGTCTCGTTTATCCCGTCAATCGGCACTTGAACACGAAAACCAAGCTTTTTGTTGAGTTTATTGAGCATGAACTGAGGGAAAAATTGAAGTAGATTAACGTGAGTTCGGGTTAACAAAATTGGTCTGTTGGGGTAGCTCTAAGCTCTAAGCACAGCGCGTACGCGCAACAGGGCGTATGCCCAGCACCCCCTTGCGGGGGCAGAACGCGAAAGCGTTTCAAAAGTTTGCTGATTTGATAATTATCGTTTTTTTTCCAAAAGAGCAGTTTTTAAAATCCTTACATATCAAGTATTTAAGCTTATCCCAAACTCAGGTTAGATTATTAACGACGATGCAGAATAACAATGTTGTTCTAATTGACATAGTAAGTTACTGGCAAAGGTTAATACGATTTGAATCTTTATTTCGCTCTTGGCGGTTTGATGTCCCAACAAGGCGCACATTGCCATCTTGGACTACAGCTTTAGTGGCAATGTTTACTGTTCCTCTTGCCGTCTCGATCGCGGGTAATTTTGCTCTGGAATCGGCATCGGCAAGACATATGTTGGAGGCAGTGGATTGAGCAAGATTATTAATATCTTCGATCGCACTAAAAGCTAAATCTACATCAGGTACAGTGAAATCAAAACGAATCGATCCTGAGCTAATTTGAGAATCAAAGCTGACTATATTCGAGCCCGTTGCGTTTGCCGTAGCGATCGCCTGTTCGCTATTAGAAAAAGCTACCGAGTCTAGATTGTTAATGCCGTTGTTGCTAATCGCCGCCGCATTTAGAGCATCGAAAGTAAGTCCCTCAGAGACATCCAAGGTGATATTTCCAGGGTGATCGCCCATAACCTCAAGATTGCTATCGCCGATCGCGACAGAATCAGCCGCAGCATCATTTATGGCATTAGCTTCGGCAAACACGGTATTTTCTGAAGTTACGCTAATCGAAGAATTGACGCTATCGATAGTGACGCGATCGCCAGCTAGAGTAATTTCGCCACCTTTACCTAAGCTAGTGTTTTCATAGCTTAAATCGATCTGAGAAT
>JBCBWB010000102.1:0-7082 GCA_039817275.1 Cyanobacteria bacterium J06648_1
CCCCACCACTCATGCCTCTGCGAGTAAGCGCCTGATAACGCATACTGTAGCCCTCAGGAGCATTTTCTCGAATACTGGTAATCATGCCTGTGGTAAATTCGTGTTCTCGCTTGGCATCAATATCTACCGAGAGGGGAAAGCCCGATACATAGACGTTGGAACCCACAGAGGCATATTCCGAATCGCCAAAGGTAGCGGTCGCGTAGGCTTGAGGACTCTCGAAAGTAGCTACGGCAAGGTCAAGTCCTGTTTCTGACTTGAGGCTTCTAACTGCATTTACTGCGTGTTGTTGCCCTTTGATTTTGACGATATAACCGACGTTAGGATTGAGTACGACATGATTTGCAGTCAATACGGTGTAGGTATTGTTTTGCTGGGCAATAATTACTCCCGAACCACCAGGGATTCCGAGGGTATTATCAATTTTGACTGTTGTCTCGGTAGCGATTTGAGCAATTTCGCGCGCACTTTTAGCCAGCGCCTCAGTTGCCTGGGTTGCTACTAGTGCGGCAGCGAGGACAGTACCCGATATGATATTTGTCACCGTACTAAAATTTGCAGAAAAACGATTCATGTCTCAATCAATTTGGTTAATTAATATTGGTTTGGTGATGCCTGGTTCGTAAACTGTAGATAAGTGGCGATCGGAATTCCCCAGCTAGATTCAATCATTTTCTCTAACATTTCAGGGGTTGGTTCACTGCCGTCAGCAAAGGTATAGACACCAAAGTCGGGGTCGCGATATTTTCCTCTGCCGTGAACGCCAATTAAGAAGCCTTTAGTATTAAAAATAGGGCCTCCACTCATGCCGATCGCCGTATCGTTGGTGTACCCCAGGTGATAGCCTTCTGGCAATGATTTAGGGGGAATTAAAGATACTTCTCCTTGAGTTAAGCGAAATGCTTCAATACCCAAAGGAATGGTGTTGATCGAGCTATCATCTTGCTCGTAAAGCGGAAAACCGGCTGCGTAAACTTTTTCTCCTACTTCGGGATCGTTAGTAGCAATCGTCGCAATCTGATGCGAGTCAGAGCTTTGAAACTGAATCAGAGCCAGATCGAAGTTACCTAATCGTTGTGGGGGCTGTAATAGCTGATATTCTCGACCGTCAGAAGTCATAATCGACGACACATTTTCGCTGCCGACTACGTGCCAGTTCGTGAGAACAGTGTATATCTGACCAGCCTGATAGATAATTACGCCAGTTCCAGCTGCGTTATCTTGAATGATTCTCACCGTACTAGACTGAGCCAAATCATAAATGTCTTGACTATAGGTATCGTCAGGAAGAACGTAACTCGGTATGGTTTGGGTTTGTACAACTGATTTTGATCCCAAACTGCCGCTAAGGATAACGGATGCCGATACAAGTATTTTTAGCCCCCAAATATGAGTACAAGACAAATAATTAAGCACAGACAAGAATACATTGTTTTGAATTTTTGGTTGCATATTGGCTTCGACGAATTCTATATTCAGTTCGGTCGCAATACTTGCCTACAGTTCTCTATGATGATCAGGAGTTGCCACTTCTGGGCTATTAGTATTATTTATGGTGTTGTTGGTTTCACCGATAGTAGGTTGAACTGAATCGCTAGACCCAAAATTCTCTGCTTCGATATTTTCTGCTTCGATGTTCTCTGCTTCAACTTTGGTTTCGTCTAGTCTCGTGCCAACATCGATATAGGGAATTGCAGTTACTGACTCGTAATTGGACTGTAAACCCTGTTCCCCCTTACGCCAAGCAAAAAGATTATTGAGGGCTTTAATTCCGTCCTGACCAGGCTTAAGGGTATAGATAATTCCCTCACAGGGTCCTTGATCTTTGGTCGCCACACAAATAACCGATTGATTGTTAACCGTGCCTAAAGTTACGTATCTCAGCTTCTTATTTCTGCGGTAGGTTTCTAGGCGAGAACTAACCTCTTGGCAGCGTGCATCTGGACTCCATCCAGAACCAGAAAAATGATCGCTAACCCACTGTATCCAAGGCTCTGGGCTGCCCTGACTACTTCTATAGATGGTTGTAGGCACTTCGCCGCTGACATCGCACAGGAAGCCAGATTGAGGAGAAGCTACGGAAGGTGCCGCTACGGGAGAGGTAGGGGTAGCTACAGGATTGGTTGCTGGTTGAGGTATGGGGGCAGGATTGGGGGCAGGATTGGGAGCAGGATTGGTTATTTGTGCCTGACTTGGTAGAGCGATCGCACTTAAACAGGTTGCTACAGCAACCGCAATCGAGCTTTTATAATGTTTCATAGCCAAAGATTAGATTTTCAGTATATTTACTATATTGAAATTATATTGTTTTAAGCGTAAGACCAATTGCCAAAATACTAAATACTTAATAACAATTTCTCTATTTTTGGGCATTAATTGCTGATTGCGGTATTTTCTGATCGCTAATATCGCTCAATCAAAGTGGATATTTTTACGGTCTAGAATTACTTTTTAAAGATCGCCTTTTGATGGCTTTTGCCAGCGCACAGCAGGATCAACATAATTTATGTACAATTCGACTGCATTGAGTAGCGCTAGCTTTAGATGTCAATCACATGTTTTTGAGAGGGCGACGGCAAATCAGCAGAAAATTGCTCACTCCATCGTTCTTAATTGAGTGAGTTAAATCGATTAAGAGTTCACAACAGCGAAATTTTTCTAGGTAGGACCCTACTTTGCTTGCGCTTGGGGACTAGCCCAACAGTATTCTCTCTGAGAACTGTCCCTCAAACATGTTTTTCGACCAATCTAGGTAATCTAGTAATGATAGAAACATAAGCATAGCCGAGCCGATTAAAGCTAATAATCAGCCAAAAAATTCCTGCGCGGCTTGCAGACGGTTATTTATCTCATCCCAGTTCACCACGTTCCACCAGGCATCTAGATAATCACCTCGTTTATTTTGATACTTGAGGTAATAAGCATGTTCCCATACGTCGTTGCCCATGATGGGATATTTTCCTGCTAACAGGGGATTCTCTTGATTGGGTGTACTTGTAACCTCTAGAGTTCCGTCACTATTCATCACCAACCAAGCCCAACCGCTACCAAACTGCTTTTTCCCCGCAGTATTGAACTCAGTTTGAAACGTGGCAAAATCACCAAAAGTTGAGGCGATCGCTTCGGCAATTTCTCCTGTTGGCTCACCCTGACTGTCGGGAGTCATAATCGACCAGAACATTGTGTGGTTGGCATGACCACCACCGTTGTTGCGTACTGTGGTCATGATGTCGGCAGGAACTGTATCTAGATTGAGCAATAGCTCTTCAACTGATTTGCCCTGTAGTTCAGGATGGAGGGCGATCGCCTCATTGAGATTTTTTACATAGCCAGCATGGTGTTTGTCATGATGGACAGTCATTGTCTCGCTGTCGATATAGGTGCTTAAAGCATCATAATCATAAGGTAGAGGGGGCAAGGTAAACTCTTCTGTTGCCTGAGCAACTAGTGCATGTTGAGAAGACAACATCTGATTCGTGGCAACTGCCTGATAGTCGGCAGTGCTGGCTACGCCAATGCTGGAGCGAGAAGTGCCTGTAATTAATAACAGGGCGAGGGTAAGGGCAAAGATAAAACCGTAAAGCTGCTTGAAATACATTTAAAATTTATCCTATACAGTAGTGTTGCTGATTGACTTGACTTCATTAAACAAAATTTTGCTAATTGTAAGCTGAAACACTACTGAGAATTTGCTAAGGATCGAACAAATTATTGATGAATATTGTGTAGTTTAATAAGTAGTTGCGTATTCTGCCGTTAGCTCTGAAATTTGTTATCTGACTTTATATAGGAAATCAGAGCTTAAAATTGATTTTTCTGCCGTCTCTAACGATTGGGTTACAAATTTTTGGCTGTAAATTAATTCTTAATTGCAGCGGGATAACTGGTCTTCACTCCAAATTACAGGGAAGATAGCGGGGTCAGTATAGTCTGGAAAACAATTTTTCTGCTGACGACAAAAACGATCCAAATAATGATGAATTTGTCTGCCGTTATTCCAGAAGGGTCGATAACGGTTGTCGCCGTCTTGAACGTTAAGCACGATTGCTCGGCGCAACATGTTGCTGCGATTTTGATAGCTACCGTGAACTAGGGTTGAACAGTGAAAGCTTATTTGACCTTTCTTCAGCGTAATCGGTATTTCGGTGAAATCTTTCCCCTGTTGCCGAAAGCTATTTTTGATCTCCTGATGATTATCCTGATTGAATCCTCTCATGTGATCTGTTTTTGCCCACCTGTGACTGCGGTCAACCATCACTAATGAACCGTGTTCTTCGCTAACGTCGTGAAGCGGAATCCAAACGGTCAACAATTTATCGGAAGTACAGTTTGAGTGATAAGAGCGGTCTGTATGCCATCCTACCTTGGTACTGTCTGTATGATTGGGTTCTTTGCTAACTAGCTGGTCTTGAAAATACCGTACTGTATCGGCATCCATCAATCGAGCCGCGATCGCCCCAATAATTGGCTGTAGTGAAAGTTGGCGAAAAGCTTGCTTCTGAAAGGAAATATATTCATTATTTCTGACTGCGCTGCGGTCTCCTCGTTTCCAGTTCGAACATCCCCCATGAGGCAGCTCAGCATCGCGATCGCCATTATATAATTCTTCACTAGCAGCAAAAATACGATCAATTAAGGCTTCTGAGATTACTTTTTGCGTCTTAAACCAACCATGCTCGCGAAAAAAATTGATCTCCTCTGAGTTAGGCAAAAGTTCTTGCTGCTCTTCAGTCAAACAAGAAATCGATCTCTCTCTCGGAAATGGAAGCAAGCGACTCAAAGTAAGACTAGTCATAAGTGTTTCCCGATTTGAAATGGCAACACAGTCTCAAAGCAGATATGCGTATTGGCTGCAACATATCAGCCCCAAGACTGGCTAGTAAAAATAGAATAATTTGGTTTAAGTAAGAATAGTAATCAATAGTTGAGATATCGGTCAGTTTGATGTGAGCGGTCAAGCACATACGCTGTAAGCTTTTGCCGTTATCTCTCATTTCTACATCATTTTATTCTCATCTTATTTTAATGTAAAATAAAACACAATATAGCAGGTTGTACTTCGGTTTTCTCTACCTTCGCAACATATTTTTAGGTTTGTTCTCTACAGTTAATGCTTTGGTTTGGAGAACTGAGATGAATTTAGAATCAGAGCTGTGATTTTGTCATTAATGACGATCGCTCGTCTCGCTCAATCAAAATCAAAAGATATTGGCAACTAAATCGTGCCAAGACCTCATCAGGCTTGGGACAAATATGTTGTGTTGATTTTTTAAAGTAAGTAGCAGTAAGTTGGAATGCAATTTAACCAGCTATCCCAACGGCAATAAGCTTCTTATATCATGTCCTGTTGAATAGTTAGGTTATCGGTGGAGTAAGGCAGAAGGCAGAGGGCAGAAGGCAGGAGGCAGAGGGAAGTTAAAAAGTATGCAAGTAAGAAGCTTATTAAAACTGTATAACCGAACTTGATATTACAACTCCGCATCATTGACGAATTGACGATGAATAATATTAATGAAGAGATTAAAACTAGATAAAATCGCAAAGTCTTAACATCAGAATATACAAAATATGTTGCTTAAAGCGACTCTATAGCTAGCCACGGCGTAGACTCGCCGCAACACTGTTGACAGACCTAGGGAAATCAGCTCAATCGAAAAAAAATGTTTCAATATGCCTGACAGCAATAAAAATCATTACCCAGACTGAGACTCTCAACCTGAACACGAATTGTTTTCTCAAACTAGCGGAATAATAGAGCTGAACCTGATCAGCTTTGCGACTTGGCTATATTACGGCACTAATTTGAGCCGATTACTCTGAGGATCATTAACTAAACCAAAGTGCTTAAGTGTTGAATTAGCTGTGGTGCTTGATGGACTCCTTCAATCTTCTCTGCTGGCTCACCATTTTTGAACAATACTAATGTTGGCAGAGCTTCCACCTGATACTTAGAAGCAAGATTCGGATATTTATCAGTGTCGATTTTGACTACCTGTAGGCGATCGCGTAAATTGGCGCCGACCTGCTCTAAGATAGGAGTCATCATCTGGCAAGGACCACACCAGGTAGCATAAAAGTCAACTAATACGGGAACGTTTGAGCTGGCTAATAAATCTTCAAAACTGGAAAATTGCTTTTTGACTGCCATGGCGATCGCCTTATATATTTTGGGTTAAGTAAGTCGCGAAGAGAAAATTAGTTCAAAAGACTAGTTAGCCTATATGATAACTAAGTTAATCGTAAAGCTAGGTAATTTTATTTAGTTTCTTAAGCTTATTTGGGAGGGGCAAGGTATGGAGTTGTTGCCAGAGAATTTACAGCACTTAAAGGATAAGGTAGCGATCGTCACGGGGGCTTCTAGAGGAATTGGCAAAGCTGCCGCCTTGGCGTTGGTTACTCAGGGAGCAAAGGTCGTAGTTAACTATGCTCGCTCTAGTGATGCTGCCAAAGCTACAGTACAGGAGATTACTGCGGCTGGAGGAGAAGCGATCGCCGTTCAAGCCGATGTCTCTCAAGCAGATCAAGTAGACAAGCTGATCAAAACCACCATAGAGCAGTTCGGGCGAATTGATGTGCTGGTAAATAATGCTGGCATTACTAAAGATACTCTCTTGCTGCGGATGAAGCCCGAACAGTGGCAGGCGGTGATCGATCTCAATTTAACTGGCGTATTCCTCTGTACCAAAGCCGTCAGTAAGATTATGCTCAAGCAGCGCAGCGGCAGAATTATCAACATTGCTTCGGTGGCAGGGCAAATGGGCAACCCAGGACAGGCTAACTACAGTGCTGCCAAAGCTGGCGTGATTGGCTTTACTAAAACCGTCGCTAAAGAACTGGCTAATCGTGGTGTTACGGTTAACGCGGTTGCACCAGGCTTTATCGAAACCGATATGACTAACGATTTGAAGTCAGATGACATTATCAAATTTATTCCTCTTGGTCGCTATGGCAAACCAGAAGAAGTAGCTGGCGCAATTCGCTTTTTAGCCTCAGATCCCGCTGCCGCCTATATCACAGGGCAGGTGTTTAATGTAGACGGCGGCATGGTTATGGCTTAAATCATTGAACATTTATCAATTAAC
>JBCBWB010000102.1:7180-19670 GCA_039817275.1 Cyanobacteria bacterium J06648_1
CTAGACATCAACCCTGGTCAAAGAACGATGTCTTCTAGAGTAATGGGGAAATCGATAGCAGTTTTATCTAGCAATGTTCAATGTTCAATGCTCAACGGTAATTCTTGAATTCGTCGGGCAAGATCGTCTTCGGTAGGGGAGTTATGCAACACCATAGTTGTAGTTTCGTTCCGCTCAAAGCCAATCCGCTCATAGAAGCTTTGCTGATGGGTGGTAGTTAGATAAACTCTTTCTACTTTGCAAACCAAAGGATGAGACAAGACTGTTTGCACTAACTTTCTACCCAAACCTACGCCCTGATAGTCTGGGTCAACAATTACATCCCAAATAGCAGCGCGATAGATACCATCAGAGGTGGCTCTGGCAAAACCGATGAGGCGATCGCCATCCCAAACGGTAACGACGGGATTGCTATGGGTAACGGCAGTTTTTAGATCGTCCATATCTCGCGATCGCGCCCAAAAAGCAGTGCGAGCAAACAAGCTTTGTAGCTGCGCAAAATCTACCTGCGATTTATCGACACAAAATTGAATATGACTACAATCCATAGCGGTTAATACCTCATTTAATTTGGCAAAAGAGAACTACCCTAATATCACTCTCAAAACTAGCTTTTTTCCTTTTGAATGGTGAGAACTTTTAGTGCTGACGATGATCTTTAAGGCTTTTGTTGATAATATCCTTATCTTTGCAAATTTCTGGCTAATTCCCCAAAATTTATGTGTTAATTCCCTAACATTATGGCAGCAACAAAATTCTCCAGGCTAGCTATCAAAACGATTATTGATGGCGATGGCGACAGGGTAAACTATCTAAGAGAATAGCCGACGACACTAAATAGCCCTGACCAAAATTGAGCGCGATACGCTTTAAATATGAGAGAAACAGTTAGTAATAGATTATTTATAAAATTCTTATGATCACGATCGCTTTACCCAAAGGTGCTTTGTTAAAAGACAGTATCGAGCTGTTTAGTAAACTAGGTTTGGATTTTAGTGCTTTCCTCGACAAGACAAATCGGCAGCTACAAATTATTGAGCCAACCAACCAGGCTAAAGCTCTCTTGGTTAGGGCGCAGGATGTGCCAGTATACGTTGAATATGGTCAAGCACAGCTGGGAGTTGTCGGTTATGATGTACTGCGTGAAAAACAGCCTGAAGTAGCTAATTTAGTAGATTTAGAATTTGGCTACTGTCGTTTATCGGTAGCCGTACCTGCCAACAGTTCTTATCGGCGTTCGGTCGAATTACCCCCCCACGGTAGAGTTGCTTCTAAGTTTGTCAACTGCGCCAAAGAACATTTTGATGGGATCGATTTACCAGTTGAAATAGTGCCGCTGTCGGGTTCGGTTGAGCTTGGTCCTATTACTGGCATGTCTGAGGCGATCGTCGATCTGGTTTCGACGGGGAAGACTCTAAAAGAAAATGGCTTGATTGAAATTGATGTGCTGTATGAAAGCAGTGCCAGATTAATTGCCCATCCCCTCAGCTATCGGCTCAACCGCGATAACATTAATGACCTCGTATTGCAGTTAAAAAGTTAACAAATCTCAATCTTATTGTCATAATCTAAGTATTGGGTAAGTCATAGCTTACTCCCTATACCTCCAGCCAAGAAATTCCATAATGACTATCGCCTCGACCAAGCCAGACAAAGTTAAGCATCAGGATAACGACTGGCGTTTGTTTCTCAAGCTAATTCCCTATGCCAGCAAAAGTAAGGGAACGTTGATTATTTGTTTGATTTTGCTAGTGCCGTTGGCGATCGCTGGTTCGATCCAGCCGTTAATTGTCGGTCAGGCAATATCGTTACTGAGAGATGAGCCGACCTGGGCTTTTTTGGACGGGGTATCAGTCAGCCAGGGAATCAATCTGCTATCGGGGTTGCTGCTGCTGACGGTGCTGATCCGCTTGATGTTTGCTTCAGTACAGGGTTACTTAGTCCAGAAAGTGGGACAGGAAATTACTGCCGAAGTCAGACAGGATTTGTTTACCCACGTTACTTCTTTGGCTTCCAGCTTTTTTGATCGCACTCCCGTCGGGAAATTGATTACTCGCATTGCTAGCGATGTTGAGGCGTTGGGCAATGTTTTTGCCAGTGGTGCGGTGGGTGTAGTTAGCGATGTTGTCTCAATTGTGGCGATCGTCGTCATGATTTACATCACCAACTGGAAACTTGCCTCGATTTTGGTATTTATGTTGATTCCTGTGACGGCACTAATTGTTTATTTTCAGCAACAGTATCGTCAAGCCAACTATAGCGCCAGAGAAGAACTTTCTAAGCTAAACTCGATGCTGCAAGAAAATATTGCGGGAATTAATATTGTCCAGCTATTTCAGCGCGAGCAATATAACGGCGAAATGTATCGCTCGATCAACGAACGTTATCGTCAGCAGATTGACAAGACTATTTTTCATGATTCTGCCGTCTCCGCCACTCTAGAGTGGATTGCCCTGGTGGCGATCGCCGCTGTCCTCTGGGTGGGAGGAGTGTTCGTCTTGCAAGACACTATGACCTATGGCGCACTGTCTGCGTTTATTCTTTATGCTCAAAGGTTATTTAATCCCCTACGCCAGTTTGCCGATAAGTTCACCATGTTCCAGTCTGGTTTTACGGCGATCGAAAGAATTACCGAACTGTTAAATGAACCCGTAGAAATCAAGGATAAGGTGGTTTCAATTGCCGATGGACACCGTACTCTCCTGACTCCAGATGCTGCTGATTCTAAAACTGGGGAGATTAAATTTGAAAACGTCTGGTTTGGCTATAAACCCAATGAGTACGTGATTGAAAACCTAAACTTTACGATTAAGCCAGGCGAAAAGGTCGCTCTAGTTGGGCCTACGGGGGCGGGAAAAAGCTCAATTATTCGTTTACTCTGTCGGCTATATGAACCTAGTAAAGGCAGAATATTGGTAGATGGCATTGATATTCGAGACATTCCTCAAGCAGATTTGAGGCGCTACATCGGAGTAATTTTACAAGAAAGCTTCCTGTTCGCAGGGGATGTGAAACGCAACATTACTCTGGGGGATAATTATTCTTTAGAGGAGGTCAAAGAAGCAGCCAAACTGGTAAACATTGATCGCTTTATCGCGGATTTGCCCGCTGGTTATAATACAGTCCTGCGGGAAAGAGGAACCAATTTGTCGGGAGGACAAAAACAGCTCTTAGCCTTTGCCAGAGTCGCCATTCGTAATCCTCACGTATTGATTTTAGACGAGGCTACATCCAGCTTAGATGTCTCCACCGAAGCTTTGATTCAGTCGGCTTTAGAACATCTATTGGAGAACCGTTCAGCAATTATTATTGCTCACCGTCTTTCTACAATTCGCAATGTCGATAAAATTTTGGTATTAAAACGCGGCAAGCTAGTAGAATCAGGCAGTCACGATGAGTTATTAGCTACAGACGGCTTGTATTCTAGCTTGTACAAGCTACAAATGTTGGGTCAGTAAGATTGGGGCAGAGTGTCCTATGTCAAAGCAGAATGCGCCAGGCATTAATCAAGATTAGGGAAATATGGAGCAATATCAACTATGGAAAGCAGCCTAGTAATTATTTTCTCAGCTATACTTTGCTTAACTCCGATCGCCTTAACAATTCACCTGGCGCTCAAAAAGTCTGAATCAAGAGTTTATAAAAAAAAACTTGGCTATATCTACGGTAGTCTTTGGGCGATCGCTTTTCTTGGTTGTGGCTGGCTATTTATAATTTAGGCTCAATCGAGCCATTTATCTACTCAATTTATAGTTATTCCAATTAATTTCCACATGATTTTTCTGGTTAGAGGCAGAAGGCAGAAGTTTTAGAGGCGATTGTTACTTCTTCTGCTGTTCGTATGGTTTTTATGTGGAATGACTATACCTAATCATGGCAGCTTGAGTAAATCTGGCATCAGCTGGGCAAAAGCGACCCCGCGATGGCTGACTCGACTCTTAGTTTCGGGAGTCATCTCGGCAAAAGTTTGCTGCTGCTCAGGAACATAGAATATGGGGTCATAGCCAAAACCACCGTCACCACGTACGGCAGATAGGATCTCACCAGGACAAATTCCCTCAGTCTCCAAGACAATCTTACCTTCAGGATCAGCGAGCGCGATCGCGCAGATAAACTTTGCCTGACGATTTGTGGTATCTCCCAATTCTTTGAGCAGACGATTAATGCGATCGGCATCCGTCTTACCATAACGTGCCGAATATAGTCCTGGCGCACCGTCCAAAGCATCTACCGCTAGTCCCGAATCATCGGCGATCGACCATTTTCCCAGTGCTTTGGCTACTTCTGAAGCTTTGAGTCGCGCATTGGCAATAAAAGTAGTCCCTGTCTCCTCTACGTCGATTTCAGCAGGCTTTAGCTCCAATTTCCAGGGTAAACCCACCAAGTACTCCTGTATTTCTGCTACTTTACCAGGATTTCCCGTAGCAACTACCAGCTTTTTCACGATTAAAGACTTACCAATACTATTTTTCGTCAATCTATCACGAATAGACTACCTACCTGATTTTCTGTGTTTGAGAAGCAATAAATCGATCTATTTGGTATGTTGACCGATTCCATATTTTTTACACGGCACGGCGATTTTTGCTTAGTTCTTACTCTGGCAAAAAAATAAAGCAAAGAAATTATAGATAGTATCCTTACTTTTACTAATTATATTCAATTAGCGATCGCCTTTCGAATTCGGCGATCAGCTACGAACTGGGTTGCTCAACATCAACATTACGAACTAAGTTACGACAGCCAGCACAGTCACAACCATAAAGTTGAATTGCCTTGTCTCCCTCTTTGTCCAGCTTCTGGATCATTTCAGCATCGTAGCTGTCGCAGCTACAGTCGGCAAAGGGATAATCAGTGGTTCTGGCAGGAATTTCTGCTCTCGAATCAGCCAGTTCTGGTGCCGTAAAAACGTATTCTTTAGCACTGACGGCATCAGTCCCAATCAATGAGAAGGCGACAGAACCAGAACAGCCCAAAGCAGTAAGTAATTTTTTGTTCACGAGTTACTCCCGATAAATCCAAAATCAAAGGTCAATTATATCCCAGAGAAATTTTATTTTAAGGTAAGGAAATAAATTACTCGCTACCAAACATTAGAGCCTAAAGATCTAAAACTACTTTGCTGGTTTTGGGTCGAGAAATACAGATCAAAACATTCCCAGTTTCTGGTTCTCCTGCGGGTTCGTCTGTATACTCTACCTCTCCCGACTGAATAGCACAGGTACAGGTATGGCAGACTCCTTGACGACAACTATAGTCAGGCTCTAGTCCATTAGCTTCGGCAAACTCTAGTAGAGTACCGTCGGCAGATGTCCAGGTGACAGTTTTATTGGATGTGGCAAAGGTAACTTCAGCACTCTCTACTGCACCATCTGTAGTACTTGCTGCCTCAGATTTGCCCTTGGTTTTACCACCGCCAAAGGACTCAAAATAAACTTTATCTTCGGATACATCAAGCTCGTCTAAACCTTCTCTGAGGGAGTCCATAAATGCTGGTGAACCACAGAGGAAATATTCGGCATCAGACGAACCATCATGAGCCTGTTTAATCTCAGGAATAATAGTCTCGGCTAAAAGCTGTTTATCGGCATAGCCCTGACTATGAAATTTACCTTCATCTTCTGGACGTGGGCGACTATAGCGATAGTGAACGTGGAAGTTGGGATAGGACTGCTTAATCGCACTTACTTCTTCGCGACAGGCATGAAATTCACCATTACGCGCACCGTGGATAAACCAAACATGACGCTGAGGATTTTGCTGAGCGCAGGCTTTTGCCATACTAATCATTGGCGTAATGCCGACGCCATTGCTAATTAGAACTGCGGGGCTAGCATTGTCTACTTCGAGGTAAAACTTGCCTTTAGGAGGCTTACAGGGAATGACCGAGCCTTCATTGATGCGATCGTGCATAAAGTTGGAGGCAACACCAGGAGGTACGTCTAAGCCTTTGGGTGAACCTTCTCGCTTGATTGAGAGGCGATAGTAGTCTTTTGATTTGGGATAGTCAGAGAGAGAGTAGGTACGAATTACAGGACGTTCTTGCTCGGGAACATCAAGTTTGATGGTGAGGTATTGACCAGGTTGGAAATCAGGAATATCTTTGCCGTCTACTGGCTGAAAATAGAAAGAGGTGATTTCTTTGCTTTCTGACTGCTTTTTGACAATCTTAAAATTGCGCCAGTCTTGCCAAGCATCATCGTCTTTACTAGCTGTGGTTGAGACAGAATTATCCTTAGCAGTTTTGTTTCCCTTGATCAATAAACCAGCACCAGCGCCAGCTACAAATGCCAATAGAGAGGCATATACTCCTGTTTGATTAGCCTCCTTATTTTTCGGTTTTTCACTCAAGCCAATCGCCAGAAAAGCAATGATCGTTACCATAGCGAAAGAGGCGCTTCCCGCTGTGATACTCCTAATTAGAGGGTTTTGAATTTGACTAAGACTTTTTAACATAATTTTTAAAATCCCTTTCTATATCTGACGTTAGCAATCACTGTATTGAAGTTCCCTGATTGTTTAGGTCAACTTAATTTTTTGAGCAAGAGGCGCATAGCCGAATGTAGCGTTGAACTGCTCACACCAAAATAGCAACAGATTGATAGTTGCTCAAATCAACGTTATCAGGAATGAGATCATGTTGAGCGCCCCTAAATACTTGTAAAGCGCCTAAATTTGAATACTCTTCTTCTTGCACCCTGAAATCTACAGTAGCGGCTTGATGAAGAATAACTTTCAGCTCAGAACCGCGATCGCTTTTAAAATCTTGACCAATTTCTAGATATTTTTTGCCGTCTGCTTCAATAATAGAGACTTCTCCCACAGTGGGATGTTCGACAGCAACAAACTGACTCGTAGCAGCAGCGGCGACTGCGCTGGAAATTTCTCTTTGTTGACCAGCAAATTGAGCTTTATCGGCAGCAACAACACTATGGGATGCAGTAGTACCAACAACTAGGGTAAAAATCAAAGTTAAGGATAAACGTTGCATAATGGTAAATTTATTTGCCGTTTATCATCATGATTCCCAACCCTTAATGTTTGCTGAAAATTTCATGAAGTCTTGGCAGAGTAGGGAAAAGACAAAACTTCATACTTTAGATTAACACTTTTGTTTTCTAGCAGTAATGTAGCAGCAATTTAGGCTCAAGATATCATCGCCAGGGTACTGTCTGAGCAAGTACAAACAATGTCAGCCTCAAACGTGGGTAACTTAGCCAGACTAGGACGATCCATAAACTGAGTGCGTTCTATTTCCGACTTAACGCCCACAAAAGTTACACAGACATTATATTGGTTTAGCCAGGTCAATATTTCATCAGTTATCTCTGGTTTGTGTAGATGACACTTATCGATAATTACCATCTTTAATCCTGCCTCGATAATCGCTTCTGATAAGCTCAATATGGGCTTGGATTTTTGGGAGCCTAACTTGCAGCTCAATTCTTCTGCTAGCACGCTAATAAATTCTGCCGAACTGTCATCAGCAAAGGCATCATAGTAAATTGCAGGGGTCTGGTAATCGTGTTCTTTCATGTCTAAAAAATCATGTATCGTACGGAAACAACCGTATTTTACCTGTTCTGTAATTATGCCATTTTGATTATTAGTGAATCTAGCTTCTAACCATTCAACGACTGACTTAGATACTCTGCTCATAACCCTAATACATCCTCATTTTAAATTTAATAATCAACCAGCCATCTGCTATGATCCTTTCAATTAATGGAAACTACTCTGCAAAACTCAAAAGAATTCTCAATGAATGGTTAACCCTCTATTCTTTTATTAAAACTGTTAAAAACCAGGAATACATCAGCCATTTTACTCATAGCCGTCAACTTTATTAAAGCTTTATATTAGAGATTAACTGTCTAATATTTAATTACTATAATTATCGATTTGTCCAGCTTTTATTAATCATCATCTAGTAAATCAGGATGATTTATATCTATAGCTGACAAATAATAACTATGAGTGTGAACTCTAGTAATGCTAAAGTAAATTTTATTACTATGTCAGACAATTAATTTATAGCTTTATGTAAAATTCTTGTCAGCTAATTGTACTAAACAGACAATTAAATCAGGTATATTCTCTAACCCAAAACAATACTAAAATAGCCTTTTTTCCAACTGAATAGTAATTTTTATCAAAGACTTCTGACAAAATCAAGCATCTCTCCCGAATGCAAACCTGCTAGGCGATCGCTCAAATCCCAAGCTGGCTGAAGCTGTCCTGGCTGAAAGGTACGGCTCATAACAACATAGATTGAGGTGCGATCGCTCCCAATATCGACGGCAATAACGTTGCTCCAAGATTTAGCAGTTAAGGAGTCTGCAACCTGCCACGAGCCATCCTGCCAAGATAAACAGCGATAAAACTTAAACGGTGTAGCTTTTTTACCCGTAATCAAAACTGCCTGGAGTAGGCGACGGATCAAATTGGGAAAAAAACGTCCAACAGATAACATTACTAGCCGCAAAATAATTAAATTAAGGGGATTCATCTGCTTTTGTTTTGCCCAGCCGAGTTTACCAGCGATCGCAATTCGATTTGGCTCTAGCTCAATCTGATAATTATCGACCAAATGTCCGACCGCATTACGGCGTTGCTTGCCATCCTGCACCAGCACCGAAAACTGAGTATCAGAAGCTACCAGCTTGCCATGGCGAAATAATTTAAATACTCCGCCTTTATTGAGCGCCAAATACAGTTCGGTATCCTCTCGACGATCAATCAAAATGCCCCCCTGCTTTAGATGTATTCTTCCCTGAGTGCGCGGCTGTAGAGGTGGACGATCGGGGATAAAGTCGCGCCAGGCAAGGAGATAATTCCAGGTATGATGCCCGATAATGCGATCGTCGGCGTAGCAAGAGCCTAAACCATTACCTAATCCCTGTAAGAAGCGGTCATTAATATTTAAAGCCTCTGGTAGCCATTTACCCACTAGCTCAAAGCCGTGGGGGAAAAAATTGTAAGTGTTGCGACTAGTATATTCTCCGCCATAAGAGCCATCAGGATGGACAAATTCCGCCGCTAATCTTACCGCACTGGCGATCGCCAGACGTAGTTTTTCCGTCGGCTGTAGCTCGTATAGTCGCGCCAAACAGGAAATAGTTAGAGTATGGTAGCCAGGATCGCAGCCTTCATACTCAATAAACCAGCCTTCGGGGTTTTGCCAGCTATAAACCTGATCTAAACGCTTTTGCTTACTCTTATCCCAGCGATCCGTTTTGAGCAATCTACCAACTAATTCCAAACAAAGCACAATCAATGCCTGATGATTAGTCAGTCTACCGCTCTCCTGATGCTCTGCTAACCAGTCTGCCCGTCGGCGAAAAAAATCTAACACCGACTCCGAATGCTGTAAACCAAGCAGGGATGTACTCTCTAAACAGGCTAACAGAGAAAAAGCTGCCGCCCCTGCTGCTCTTTCATAGGGAAAATAATCGTCACAAGAGCCATTCTTATGGCTACTAACACAGGCATATTCAATTCCTGCCTTGACCCACTCCCTGATCATCGGCTGCTGATAGTAAATATTATCTGGCAGATCGCAACCATAAGCCAAAGCCAGAGGATAGACAAACTCCTGAGACATCCCCGCGGGAAAATCAATCACCTTATACTGCCAAAAAGTGCGATCAAAACAGCCATAAGTTGGGCTATGGGGATTGCGATCTAAAAGAGTTAGAATCTTCGGAATCTGCGCTAGGGCTTCACGGGCGAATAAATCTCTACTGCTCATCAGGCGATCGTCTTTCAAATCAACCAGCCAATTATAAACACAAACTCAAGCTAAAGTTATCCTCGTCATTTCCCATCAGCCAACTAAATATTAGCCAGTCGGCTCGTTTACCTGCCCTTGCCGTATCAAACAACCACTGTCGAACATAATGGGCGATCGATCGTCTTCAAGCAGAATCTCTTCGTTTGAATTTGCCACTTACTTTGGGGAACTCTACAGGTATCAATAAAAGATGAGGATATCAGTTGTGGTTCAAAGGTCTGCGGCTCGACTAAACGAAATTACGATCACGACTTTAGAAGGAGTTCCAGGAACAGAAATTGTCGCGCATTTTGGTTTGGTGCAGGGAAGTACAATTCGCGCCAAACATGTTGGCAAAGATATTATGGCTGGCTTAAAAAACATTGTGGGCGGTGAACTGAAAGGCTATACAGAATTACTTCAGGAAGCTCGTCAGGAAGCAGTTAGCAGAATGCTCGAACAGGCAAGTTTTTTAGGTGCAAATGCGGTGGTCAACGTTCGTTTTGCGACCTCTTCTGTGGCTCAGGGTGCAGCAGAGTTATTTGCTTATGGCACGGCAGTTAAGGTGAAGTAATGATAGAAATAGCTGTATTTTTGGTTTTGTTAAGTATCGGTTATTTTGTAGGTAACTCTCTAGAGCAAAAACACTTTAAAGATATCAAACAAAGAGAACGGCAAACCTTACATATCCCAATGGTAACTTTTGGTGCTAAACAAGAGATCCCAGAAGCTCAAGAAGCAGCATTGTTTCTTGGCAGTGTAGTTGTCTCAGCAGATTATTTTAAAATGTTTGCTTCTTCTTTACGTAATCTAGTGGGGGGAAGAATGGTAGTCTATGAAAGTTTGCTTGATCGCGGACGTAGAGAAGCTTTATTGCGGATGAAAGAACAGGCTATTGGCTGGGGCGCAACTCAGGTAGTCAATGTTCGGCTAGAAACTTCCAACATCGGTAACCAAACCAGTGGTAAGGGATTAGTGGCAATAGAAGTTATTGCTTACGGCACGGCAATTCGTTAGGCGTGAGTAGGTGGGTCTAATTAAAAATAAGACAGATGGAATATAAACCCCAAGAGTTGCCAGAGGATATTAATCTTACTCCCGTTAAGCCTCTGGTTAATTTTGCTTATTTACTAGGAACAGTAGTTGTTTGTGGCACCTCCATTTATGTGGTTCTAGGCATAATTGCGACTCACTTGGCTATTCGCATGTCTCCCCAAATGGAAAATAAAATAGGCAGACAGTTTTTAGCGACTGTTCCCACTGTTGCTACGCCAGAAAATTTGCCCCAGCGTCAGTATTTGGCTGATTTATTGGCGGCTCTACCCCAGTCAAACCCTCATCGCTCTGTTCCTTTGACCATTCATATTCAGGAGCATCAAGCTCCCAATGCCTTTATTATTCCTGGGGGACATATTATCTTTACCACAGCGTTTTTGGCAGAGGCAGAATCGGAGAATGAATTGGCTTTTGTGATGGCACACGAAATCGGACATCATTTACACAAAGATACCCTCAAGGGCTTAGGGCGATCGCTAGTATTCTTAACTATTAACAGTGCGATCGGGATTGGTAGCAGCAATTCGGACTTGGTTACTTTAACAGGTTCAATAGCTAACCTTCACTACAGTCGTCAACAAGAATCAGCGGCAGACATTTATGCCTTATCTACTGTGATTGATTTTTATGGACACGGTAATGCTAGCTTAGATTTCTTCGAGCGTCTTCAGACTAAAAATAACCATGAAAGCAGCAAAGCTTATTTTTCTACTCACCCGACGACTCAGACCCGAATTGATTCTCTTAATCAATTTGCCAAAGGTAAAGGATGGCAGATGACGGGAAGAGTTACAGAATTACCCGATCGCCTATTTTCTGAAAGGTCTAAATAGTCGAGAATAAATCAAAAACCAATTAAAGCTATCAATTATTTTTTGATTTCCGTCCGATCTTGATGGTGCATCAAATCGATCTTAGCTATTTCTTGAGCCGCAGCCTGAAGCTGCAAGATATTTGTCGCCTGTTTGAGTAAATAGATCGGCAGACAAAACATTAATAACAACTGCCAAATATCTGTCTGCCAGCCAGCCAAATTAAACTCTATTCCTATTAGATAAAAGTTGAGATAGAGCAGGATGTAAAACACCTCATTGCCCAAAATCAGCAGATCCATAAAGGGTTTGCTGCCATAGTAAAGCTCAAGCAGACGATTACTCGACCACTGCGAAGCATCTTTATGACTACCCTGTCCTAACATTCCCGTGGCGTAGATTAGATAATAGTGACTGCTAATATCCAGGGCGATCGCAAGGATAAAAAACAGCAAATAACTAGGATATAGCTGTGCCAAAATTAGACACATGCCCGCTGTTGCCGAGCGATCCGCCACCATATCTAGGGCTGCGCCAAAATTACTGCTTTGGTTGTAGGCACGGGCAGCACGACCATCAAATTCGTCTAAAATAAAGGCGATCGCATATAGACCGATACACAGTTGCCAATTACCCAAGCTGTGACTAACAAAACTGGCAAGATAAAAAATAAAGCGAGCGTAGCCAATTAAGTTAGGAATAAAGAGGAATACTTTATTTATGGACATAAATATTGCCAATCGCTAATATGATTTAGCTACCAAAATAGAGTGCTTTGAGCTAGTCGGCAAGGGTCGAGTTTAATCATCCTTTACGCCAACCTCAATTTTTTGGGCAAACTGAAAAACTA
>JBCBWB010000103.1:0-19241 GCA_039817275.1 Cyanobacteria bacterium J06648_1
GCCACAAAATAGGTGGGGAATTCACCTGCTACGGCAAATAGTAAATTCATATTTTGAAAAATAGTTTTTTATATTTATTGCTCTGCAATATTATCAAAGATTGTTTCTTTCTCAAACGTTTGCTCAGGAGAATTGAGAAATTACTAAGTATTTTTTTTGCTTAAGTGTAGGCGCGATACTTAAACTAGTTAGGTTAAAAATTTTCGGTCGAAAAAGAATTTAGGCTGGCGATCGCTAGAGGAACTGCGACCAAACTTAGTTTTAGGATCCAGGGAGCGCAAAATAGAGTCACTAAAGAAAAGGTCAGTGATGTGAAGCGCATTGCTGCTTTAAAAACATCATCGCTAATTTTAGAACTTACATACAGTGCAATCGCCGCAATGGAGAGAGTCACCAAAGAAAGGGTGAGCATTTTTTATTCCTCTTATGATTTAAATATGGTGCAGTCCCGCTATTGATAATCTCTACTCGCCCTGCTTGAAAGGCTGATAGCGGTAATCATCCATAATATTAAGTTATTATAACTTGTCTTGCTTTTCTCAGCATATAAGTATAATCAAATGTCTATATTCCCCGCCGTTACCTAAGTTTGGTTGCTGAATCTCTGCTATGGATGGGGTCAAGGATGACAGAAGGTTTGGCGATCGCTAAGCGATTTTTCAAGAGCGTTTACACAGGATAGTTTTTCACAAGGCAATTACAGAGCAACTGTTTATTCGGCAGATTTATTCAGCAAATATCCTCTCACTATAAGCCCAGATTACCCAATTTTTTGGCGGAAGTGAACTAGGGCTGATGTAATTGACCACGAGGCGGCAATTTGGAGTAAAGATTGTGCCTAGCTTGCCTGCTGGCAAAATTTATCTATTTCTCAGAATCTAATTGGTTTATTTTCAGCTACTCCAGTGATTATATGTTTATGTTCCCATCTGTTCCCAGGCTTCGTGGATCGGCATACAAGACAGTGCATAAATATTGCTGAGGTATCGTACTAATTTAGAAGTAATACTTTTCTGCTCGATGCTCGAAAAAAATGCTCAAAATAACCAAATATCAAACATATTAGCAGGCTCAAATTTTTTGCCCGCAAAAGTTGAACCTTTACTATCCACCAAGCGTCTAAACATACAGTCGGATTCAAATCAATCAATTTAGAAGTATCGCTGACTTTTGAAGTTTATAAGGAGTCATAACTGTACAAATGCCTAAAGCTAAAATTGCCAAAACAACCACCAAAGGAAACTATTCGGCAGATATGGTAAGAACCTATTTGCACGAGATTGGGCGAGTACCCTTGTTAACTCATGAGCAAGAAATTGTTTATGGGAAGCAAGTACAGAAAATGATGACCCTGTTAGCAACAAAAGAAGAGAAGGGAAGCGACCTCAGCCTGAAGGAGTGGGCAAAATATGCCCAACTGAGTGAAATCGAGCTTAACAGGATCTTAAAAGAAGGTCAAAGAGCCAAACAGAAAATGATCGAAGCAAATCTCCGCCTGGTAGTGGCGATCGCCAAAAAATACCAAAAGCGTAATATGGAGTTCCTCGATCTAATTCAAGAAGGTAGTCTTGGTCTAGAACGAGGCGTAGAAAAATTCGATCCCACTAGAGGATATAAATTTTCTACCTATGCCTACTGGTGGATTCGCCAGGCAATTACCAGAGCGATCGCTCAACAGGCGCGCACGATTCGCTTGCCGATCCACATTACCGAAAAACTCAACAAAATTAAAAAAAGCCAGCGAGAGCTAGCTCAAAAGTTGGGGCGCAGTGCCGAAATTGCCGAAATTGCTCAAGAGCTAGACCTTAAGCCTGAACAAATTCGCGAATATTTAAGTATTGCCCGTCAGCCTATATCTCTCGATGTCCGCGTTGGTGAAAATCAAGATACCGAGTTATCAGAATTGCTCGAAGATGACGGTATTTCTCCCGATCGCTATGCAACACAGCAGCTATTACGACAAGACCTCTATAGCCTTATGGCAGACTTATCTCCTCAACAGCAGGAGGTAATTGCCCTACGGTTTGGTCTAGATGACGGTAAGGAGCTGTCTTTGGCAAAAATTGGTCAGAGAATGAGCATCAGTCGCGAACGAGTGCGCCAGCTAGAACATCAAGCTCTGGCTCAGCTAAGAAGACGTAGAGGCTATGTTCGGGAATATGTAGCGAGCTAAACTTAGAAGATATTTTCTGCAATTACTGGCGATCTCTGCAAGTTTGTTATAAATTCGATCTATTATTCAGTAGATTTGTATGTTTATAACAGAAAGCGAGGTCGCCATCATCTTAGGATTGCCTAACAAGCAATTTCAACTAACCCCCGCTGGATACTCTGGTATTTTGGTGGGGGTTCGTGGCAAAATGACCATCATACGCGATCGTCAAGGTCTGGAAGGTGTCGGCTAGACCAATAGATTTAACGACCCGTAGGATTTCTCTTCTCGGTTAGAGTTAGATTTCTCCTCAGTGAATTCTCAATTAAGTGGTGTAGGAGTAAACAATGACACTATTCAACGAAACTTTAAATGGCAAAGACAGCACGAATATTTCAGTCAACATGAACGGTCAGTCTAACTTAGGTGGGGCTTCCAAAGCGGAGGCAATCCAAGGTTGGCTAATTGATAAGCTGGCAGAAGTTCTAGAAATCGAACCAAATCAGATTGATGTTGGACAAGATTTTGAGGAATATGGTTTAGAATCTGCCGAAGCGATTAACTTATCGGGAGACTTGGAAGATTATCTCGGCTGTCGTTTGCCTCCTACCCTGCTGTGGGATTATCAAAATATTGAGGCGTTGGCACAATATTTGGCGCAGTACTCAGCAAATGGAAACTTACCTGCGGCTCAAAATGGTAGTCCAGAATTGCAATCAAGCTCAGACCTGGATTCAGATTATGAATTAAATATACCGCCAGAAAATTATCAATTTGCCGAATTTCCCGAATACAAGAAATTACTGGCTCAACAAGAACAGGTCAAGAGTCTCGGTAACGGCAATCCATTTTTTGTCCCTCAAGAGGGAATTGTTAACGATCGCACGACAATCAATGGTCGTGAGCTGATTAACTTTGCTACCTACAACTACATTGGGATGTGTGGCGATCCTCTGGTAACTCAAGCCGCCCAAGAAGCAACCGAGCAATATGGTACTTCTGCCTGTGCGAGTCGCCTAATCTCTGGCGAAAAACCCCTACACCGCGAATTAGAACAAGAGCTAGCTGATTTTATCGGAGTCGAGGATAGTATTGTCCTGGTGGGTGGTCATGCTACCAACGTCACGACCATCGGTCACTTGTTTGGCAAGGGAGATTTAGTTATTTACGATGCTCTAAGCCACAACAGCATTCTCCAGGGCTGTTTTCTTTCGGGGGCGAGCTTAATGGCTTTTCCCCATAACGACGTAGATGCCCTCGAAAAAATTCTGAGCGATCGCCGTCATCGTTACCAACGAGTTCTAATCGTCATAGAAGGGGTCTACAGCACTGATGGTGATGTTGCCAACCTTCCTCCTGTAATTGCGTTAAAACAGAAGTACAAGACCTTCCTAATGGTGGATGAGGCTCATTCTATTGGGGCGATCGGTAAAACGGGTCGCGGCATTAGCGAATATTATGATATTGATCCTAACGATATCGACCTTTGGATGGGAACTCTCAGCAAGTCTTTTGCTAGCTGTGGGGGCTATATTGCTGGCTCGAAGGCGCTAGTCGAATATCTTAAATACACAGCACCAGGATTCGTCTTTAGCGTCGGCATGTCCCCGCCAAATGCAGGAGCCACCCTGGCTGCGGTACGGGTACTCAAGGCAGAACCAGAAAGAGCAACTACTCTCCAGGCGAGAGCTAAACTGTTCTTAGATTTAGCCAAAGAAAAAGATCTAGATACGGGTATGAGTCAGGATTCTCCTGTGATTCCGATTATCGTCGGCGATTCTCTAAAATCAATTCAACTCTCTCAGAATTTATTTAAAAGAGGAATTAATGTGCCGTTTATGATTTATCCTTCCGTGCCGCAAAATGGCGCGAGATTGAGATTTTTTATTACCTGCAATCATACCGAGGCACAAATTCAGTCAACTATTGAGATTTTGACGGAAGAATTAAATAAACTATAGCCAAATCTAAATCTTAAGCTAAATATATGAGATGACAGGAATAGTAATTACTATTCCTGTTTTTGTTTTTGGGCAGTTAATAAATAGTTTTTCACTTTATATTTATACCTTTTGGTTAACCAATAATAGGGATCAGCATTTTCACGAAGGTAATAATTAATTAATTATCCTCAAACCTAGGTTATCTAGGGATTGCTGCTCAATTGTTGTTTACTAGAATTAAATCTAAATTAGTATTTTATCGACTTAAATTACTGAGAGATAGCCAAATTTAGGATGCGTATTTGCTCGTAGAATGCAAAATATTAATTAAGTTTTTCCGTAAAACGACCATGGTGCAGTTTTTAGGATCAACAGAGAATGAGATTTAGATTCACATAAATAGATTGTCGATCCTAAAGACCTTTTGTTATGGCTACTCAGACTCTTAGTTATCGCTGCATGGATTTGTTACAAAGCTACCATCGCGATCCCTCTTTAAAATTACGTAATAAATTAGTTGAGTTGAATGTTGGTTTAGTCAGAAAAGTAGCTCATCAAATTTGCCGCAAATGTGCCGAACCTTATGAAGATTTAGAGCAAATTGGTTATTTGGGTTTGATTAGAGCAATTGAACGTTTTAATCCCCAACAAGGTTCAGCTTTTAGCTCTTTTGCTATTCCTTATATTCGAGGTGAAATGCTGCATTATCTTCGGGATAAAGGTAGTATGATGCGGATTCCTCGTCGCTGGCAAGAACTATATACGAAAGGCAAAAAACTGCGTAAAGATTTAATCGAAAAACTAGGTCGCTTACCGCGAGATACGGAATTAGCGGCGGGACTAGGCATACCCCTCGAAGAATGGAGTGAATGTCAGCTAGCCTTACAAAACCGCCTGCCGATTAGCTTAGATGCAGTAGTTAATAACTCCACTGATTCTTCGATTACTTTTGGCGATACTATTGCCGATCCCAACTATATTAAGCAGCGTAAGTTAGAAGATGACAAGCTTCAGCTACAAAGGGCGATGAGCCAGCTAGAAGACAAAACCAAAGCGGCGATCGAATGCGTGTTTTTATTAGATTTACCCCGCAAAGAAGCCGCAAAACACATTGGGATTAGTCCGATGACTGTGACTAGGCATTTACACAAGGGGATCGAACAGTTAGGCACAATGTTAGAGCCACAGGTGGCATGAAAGCAAAGCAAATCTGATTAGTTATATTTGATTTTATTAAGCTAAAGGTTTATAGATATTAATCAACTTATTGTTATCTGATTATCATCACAGAAAAACTGTTTTTTAAATTATCAACAATCTAAGTAGCAAGCATTTAGCAATAGATGCTTGTTTTTTTTCGTTGCTAATCAAAAAAAGTACGCCAAGTATTACAAGCATTATATTTTGTGGCTTTAAGCTTTTTGGAATTAAAAGTAAAGCGATCGCCCTTAATCAATCTCAAGCTCCACATGACGATCCATTAAACTATTTAATGGTCAATGTTAATTGTTAAATGCTCAATGAACCTAGCGTCCTGCATATCTTTGTTCTGCCCAGGGTTCGCCCCGCATATGATAACCGTTGCGTTCCCAAAATCCCTCTTCGTCATGGTCTAAAAACTCAATCCCGTTGAGCCACTTGGCACTTTTCCAGGCATAAAGATGAGGCACAACAGAGCGCAAAAGTCCGCCATGATCGGGAGGGATAGGTTCGCCTTCTAAGGTATGGGCGAGAAAATTCTCTGGTCGAGAGAAGTCTGCCAAACTAAGGTTAGTTGTATAGCCGCCATAGCAGTGCTGCATGACGTGGGTTGCCTTGGGGTCAATTTCTAAGGCATCGAGGAAATCGGTCATTTTAATCCCTGTCCAGGTAACGTCTAGCTTCGACCAGCGGGTTACACAATGAAAATCAGCCGTAAATTCCTGCTGGGGTAAGCTCATTAGATCTGACCAGTCAAAAGATTTTTCTGCTACTAGTCCCCAGACTTTGAGTAGCCACTTATCTTGACTAACCTGGGGAGTCTCCCCATAGGACAACACTGGAAAACCTTTGGCTAGATATTGACCAGGAGGAACGCGATCGCTTTGGGATGGTTCGGGTTTCTCAAAAAATTTTCTCGGCATGATTAATTGACCACAAAAAACAAAGGTGCGTACCTTCAGGGAAACACACCTAATTATTCTACCTATTTAGCTGTAGTCATCGACTCAAAAGCAAAATGAATCGAGCCATCTATTCTTCGTTATCTTCTTCCTCATCTTGAAGATAAACAAAACTGTTAGAACGTCCAGACAAAACTGATTTACCGAGAGACAGGGCTTTTTGTGCTTCTACTGCTGCTTTACGCTTCCAAACTGCCTTGCGACTATCGCGCTTAGATTTGGAAGTTTTCTTCTTGGGAACTGCCATAGTGATTTAATTTAAAAAGTCAACCTTACTATTGTAATGGTTCTGTTCCAAAAAGCTAGAGGGTTTGACCAGGAAACAAACTTGTTCCGGCGACCGCTTGAGTTTCATCAACTTCAGTAGAGTCAAGAAATTTTTGATTAATCAGATCGCGAAACTCTTCTAGATCTGTTTTCCAGTTATCAAGAAAATCAGCCATTTGAGTCATTCTGGATGATTCTTCCTGTCCCAAATTGACGGTGTAATTAAAGTTACCTGAGAAGAGAATTGCCACTAGGGGAGACTCCTGCGGCTTTTGTAGCTTCGCCTCAGAGATACTAATGGTCATCTGGCATCTTTCGAGATAGTACATGAGGTTAATCCCTGCCTGTACTGGTGCTTTGCCAATCCGCTTCCAGGCTCCCGAGCCGAGCAAACTGCCTGTAATATATTGACGTACTGCCTCTGGTGCGTCAGGAAAAGGCAGAAGTATCTTCGGACTAAAGCTTAATCCCATATATTCGGCATGGGGTAGCTTTTCTAAATACTTGCTAACTATCTGACCAATTGTGACTTCTGCTAGCTTCTTGTTATTGAGGGATTCATTGACGGTAATGCTGCGAGGTTGAGCATTGATACCTACGCCGTTAGTAAAGTTGAGCTGCGCAAAATTAGGACTGAGTACTGGTTGCTGTGCTAGTTCCCATTCCTGGGGAATAATGCCGCTAAATTTGAGAAAATCTTGACTCATCATAGTCGGAGTTAGATCCTGAGCGGCGACAATTAGAGATATTTCTTCGATAAACTGGGTCTTGTTGGATGGGTTGACTGCGGATGCTACGTTCGATGTTGTCATGAGGATTTAGTCAGCCAAAACTGTCGCTGGTGTACATACAGTCTTGTCCCAAGAAACTATCTTGCCTAATTCTATGAGATAAATTTCGATAGAGAGTTGAGACATGACTATAAGTTAATTTGCCCAAAAAAGTAGCAGAATTAACTGACCTCAAAAGATTTCTGGAGCTAACTATCAAGATTAAGCGATCGCTTTGGTTCAAGATCGCTCAATCTTGTTCCTAGTTGGCTTTTGATTTGATACTCCTAGACTGACTATTGGTCATGGGTTCGGGGATTAGGCGTTCGGCATTGACTCCCTCTGTCCTAAGTATGCTCACCGCTCTAGCATATTGGGGATCTGCTACCGTAGCGATTAAATCTGGATTAATGCTGAGATTGTTTTGGTCTTCACGAGTCAAATTGACTTGAATATCGGGAGCAATACCTTTTTTGTTGATATCTATGCCGCTAGGAGGATAATAGCGGGCGATTGTCACCGCTAAACCAGAGCCATCGGACAGAGAATGAACCGACTGCACAGTGCCTTTGCCGTAAGTACGGCTACCTACCACCTTGGCTCGCTGGTTTTCTTTTAAGGCTCCCGCCAAAATTTCGCTGGCGCTGGCGGAATAGCCATCAACTAAGACTACTAGAGGCAGATCTGTCAAAGCCCTACCGTTTGCCGAGAACTTCTCGTTACCGCCTTTACTATCAATCGTCGAGACGATCGCTCCTTTCTCCATCCACATCCGCGCAATCTCAACGCTCGAAAATAGTAGACCACCAGGATTACCTCTCAGGTCGAGAATAAAGCCAGAAGCCTCTTTTTGACTCAGATCGGCGATCGCTTTCTCCATCTGTTCGGCAGCGTGGGAGCTAAATTCATCGAGCTTGATATATCCTACTTTGGAATCTTGCTCTTGCTTGAGAGTGTAGCTGACGGACGGTAGCTCGATTTGCGCTCTGGCGATCGCTACTTCAAACTTTGGTTCATTCTGACGGGAAATTTCTAGCAGCACTTCTGTGCCAACTTCTCCTTTGATCTCTGCTGAAGCCTGTTCTAAACTCATCAGCTCAGTGGACTTGCCATCGATACTCACAATCTGATCCCCTGCCTCTAACCCCGCCTCAATGGCGGGCGAATTAGGAATCGGTTCGATTACCGTCAGTTTGCTAGTTTCTTGATTGATTCCTAGCTGAATACCAATCCCGGAAAGCTCTCCTGAAGTCTGACTGGAAAGCTCTGCATATTCATCGGGGTCGAGAAATCTGGTATAGGGATCGCCAAGGGTTTTGAGAGACTGGCGAATCGCTTGATAGGCGTTTTTCTGGCTGGAATATTCTTTTTTGAGCAATTCCTGTCGCTGTAGCTTCCAATCAACATGATTAAAACCGCGATCAACAAACTCACTATTGACAATCTGCCATACTTCATCAACGACATTCTTGGGGCTGTCTTCTAGAGTTGCGGTAGCAGGGGCAGTAGTCTGAGAAAGTATTACCGAAGAAACCGTTAGGGCTGTAACTAGCTTAAACGTTCTTGATAGCTTGGCATTAACTAGTTGAGAAACGGAGCTAAAACGTCTAGAAGAATGGTTCATGAGAATGTATAAGAAGTAATTACAGTAAGGCTAAGAAAAATAAATTCCGTCAGCGCTTTAACCAGTGAGCAATCGAGAAAAGTTTAGTTGTTCTTTATTTTAAAATTATGTCAAACACGAAGCTGGAATTGAATGAGAATCGGATTAATAGTTAATGAGAATGAATTTCTACTTGATAGCTCTCAGTTCAGACTGCCAGCAATTTTTTGTCTATATTACAAGAGTTTACTGCTTATCTTATGTATAACATTTTGCTATTGCTGTTGACTTAGAAATGTAACACGTTGTCACTAGCTAGGAATTGTCGTAGCAATAAAATCGAGCATAAATTGACGATGGATGTCCCCTAAGGGTTTACTGCTTTTTGCCCGCGGGGAATAGGCGCATCCTTGCTGAATTTCGGCGATCGTTAACAGCTTAAGATCCCAGCCTTCTCGCAGTTCCAATGCTGATACGGGAATTGTCAGGGGACAGGAAAACAGATGACGGAGATAGTTACCTGTTTGCCGAGAACAAAATTTGTTGAACATGGGGGACGAATAATTAATCTCCTCCAGTAATTCTCTTTTGAGGGCGACTTCGGGTTCTTCTCCTGGTTCTATATGACCGCCAAAAAAAGCCCAAACCCCAGGATAAACAATGGTAGGAATATCATCACGCAGCTGCATTAAATATTTACCGTCTTGATGAATAATCGCCATCACCACAGAAATAACTTCAGCTTGAGCAGTATCGTTCATAAATTTTTAGATTGTTTTCTATTTTCTGCGGATCGTGATGGGCGATTTTATTTTATGGTAGCAGTAGGAAAAGCGCTTAGTTTCTACTGTGGTAGCACTGGCAACTGCTCTAGTTCAACTAAATAAAAGTCTCCCAACTCCTGTTCGGCGAAAGGCAAGCTTTGATACTGAATTTTGCCTCTGATATTAATTTTCTGATTGTCGTGAGGAAGATCTTGGGCAGTAACTACCCAAACTTTTCCCGTATCGTCTTCAAGCTGATAGGCTGCATTACCCAAAAATGGGGCTTGATGAACTACCTTGCCAGTCAAATAGACCGTTTTACCAACTTTTTTGGCTGAAATTTCCTCGATCACAATCAAAGGTGCTTGGCAGCCAAACAAACCCGTAAGTAGAGCGATCGCTAGACCGATTCTTTTGAGCTTATTTAAAACCGATTCAAATTTGGAGTTGGAGATTAACATTGGTTATTTATCTGCCCAGAAATCAACATCCAGCTTAACTTTTTTGATGATTAAATTTAATTATTCAACTATTCCCATTTACTTCTATTGCTTATGTCTGCTGCAAATTCCTGTCTTCTGGATGGTAAAGCCCTGGCTAAAAAAATCCAGCTTGAGCTCAAAGAAAAAATTGCCCTACTCGAACCAAAGATCGGTCGTCCTCCTGGTTTAGCCGTGTTGATGGTAGGAGATAATCCTGCTAGCGCTGTCTATGTCCGCAATAAGGAAAAAGCTTGTCAGAGAGTCGGAATCGCTTCTCTGGGGCAACATTTTCCCCAAGATGCCACCCAAGAGGAATTGACAGCAGTAATTCAACGGTTGAATCAAGACGATCGCGTGGACGGAATCTTAGTCCAGCTACCCCTTCCTCCCCATCTAGACTCGATCGCTCTGCTGCATAATATTGACCCTGAAAAAGACGCTGATGGCTTACATCCAGTTAATCTGGGTAAATTAGTTCGGGGGGAAGTGGGCTTACGTAGCTGTACCCCCGCAGGAGTAATGCGACTGTTACAGGAATATAATCTATCTCTTGAGGGCAAAACAGGAGTAGTAATCGGCAGAAGTATTTTAGTTGGCAAACCAATCGCCCTGATGTTGCTAGAAAAAAACGTCACCGTAACCATGGCTCATTCCCGTACTCAAGATCTTGGGGCAGTCTGCCGCGCAGCGGATATTGTTGTGGCGGCGGTAGGTAAACCAGAAATAATTACTCAGGACATGGTTAAACCTGGAGCGATCGTGATTGATGTGGGGATCAATCGTCTGGAGTTACCAGAGGGCAAATCAAAGCTGGTCGGAGATGTTGATTTTGAATCAGTATCAGCAGTGGCAAGCCATATTACTCCTGTTCCTGGCGGAATTGGTCCGATGACGGTGGCAATGTTGTTGAGTAATACCGTAGAAAGCTATGCTCGCCAAGTAAATAAAATTAGTTAATTAGGTACAAAAATAAAAAAAGTAAGTTTGTTTAGTTAAAAGTCAAAATCGGGCATCAATTTTAGGACTCCCATACCTAGTTCGGCACCATTGATTGATTTAACCTCGAACAAAGCCAACATATCTTTGGCTTGAGGATTGCCTCGATTTGCGCCTGTAGCTCCCATGGCAATGACCAATCCACAAAAACCCTGATTTTTTTGGCAGCGTTGATGCCACTTGGTTAAAGCTTTTGCCTGATGAGGCACGTCTTGGGAATATTCAGCAAAGATATAGAGTTCTTCATCTTCTGTTTGCAGCATTCCTAAATCGTAAATTTCGCCATTAAAGGGATCGTGTCCAGGATTGAAGCAGACTGCTTTTAGACCTCCCGCAGCCTTGATTCTCGTAATCAAACTCTGTGCCTTGGGGCGAGTGGTTTGAATAATAATTGTCGGTATCTCCGCGGCTTTAGTGGCGATTGCCGATGACTGGTAATAAGTTTTTGGCTGATGCTGAAGCTGTTTGACCAATTCTCTGGGGATGCTCGCCATACTGATTAACGAACCATCGGGAATCAAGTCTTCTTGAATAGGAAGATCGTCTTCGCGATTGAGTTCGGAGCGATCGCTTGAGCCTAAATCGAGCAGTTCTACCGATAGATCAGGTAGAGTTGAAATTCTGGTCGAAATTGTCTCTGATTCTGCCCCAGGCAATGTAATTTGATACGATTTGCTGACTGCTTTGATCGGTTCTTGATCTAGCAGTGAACGGTGACGATGAAATAAACGCTGAAGAGATTCTAAAGTTGCATAGACAATTTTGGTTTCGGCTTCGTCTAAAAAATGGCGCATGCCTTCAAACGGGTGCAAACTACCAAAAAAAGTGTCCATCTCTAAAACATCGGCATCATTATTTTCCTGTTCCTCATAATTGAGAAACCAACAGTCCTGAGCTAAAAATGCCTTTTCCAAATCTGCTGCCGATTTATGCAGACTCATTGCAGCTGAGCGAAACTGTTTCAAAGAATCGAGGGAACGATAGAGCAATACTCCATATTCTGCCGACATCATGCCCATAATACAGACATATACTCGCTCTATCTCGCAGTCTTTTAATTCCACTTCGAGAATGTCGCTATCTGCCAATATTTTCCAGGGAGCCTGTTCCCAAATCTGACGCGATACGCGGTCGATTACGGCTTCATAAACCGCAGGTAAGGGACTAGTCTGCTCCTCGTCCATGAGAGCAAATCCTTCAAACAGACGATCCAGCAAAGGCAGTTGGGGCTGATACTCGACATTAATTTCTAGGTCTTGCAACACACCCCGCAGAAAAAACTGAATTTCGCGATCGCGCACCACAATTTTTTGCGGGCGACAGGGCTGGGATGGATGATGAGGCGATTCGATCGCCCGCAGGAGAGTTCTCACCACTGCTTCCATGCCCATATCGTCTGCTACTACGTCCATCGCGCGTACAGCACCCTCAGAACCATCTACCCAAATAATGCACTGCTCATCCGTATCCTTAACCCCATCCAAGTGAGATGCCATACTGCCTAAAGGACGGCGATCGCCTTCCCAGACAACATTTGCCAGAGGAATCTTTTGCAATCTACTTCTAGTCGTGGGGGGGAGAGTGGTCATAAAAAATAAATGTTTGTCGCTATATCCTTTGTTCAACAATACCTGCTTTGTTGGCTAAAGCAGTTTGCAATAGTAAACCATACTCCATACCTTCAACAACTGCTTGGTATGAAGCGTCTAAAATATTGGCAGATACCCCTACTGTTGTCCAGCGCTTGACCCCATTACTACATTCTACTAGGACACGAGTTTTCGCGCCTGTCCCCGCTCCACCATCAAGAATACGCACTTTATAATCTGCGAGATAGAAGTCAGCAATCTGAGGATAGAATTTGACTAAAGCCTTGCGTAGCGCACTATCTAGGGCAGCTACAGGACCATTCCCTTCGGCGACTTCGAGCAAGTTTTCGCCGTCTACTTCTACTTTAATTGTGGCTAAAGCTCTACTAGCTGGGTTATCAATTTCTTGATGAATATTGCAATGAACCTGGAAACCCTTAAGTAAAAATAATTCTTTTCCTGGATTGAGGATCGACCGCATCAACAGTTCAAAACTGGCTTCTGCTGCCTCAAACTGATAGCCTTCATTTTCTAAAGTCTTAAGACGATCTAGAATTTGGCGACAGGTAACGTCTTGTTTACTCAAGTTGATGCCAAATTTAGCCGCATAATGCAGCACGTTGCTCAAGCCCGACTGATCGGAAATAACGATGCGACGCTGATTACCCACTAATTCTGGCTGGATGTGTTCGTAGGTGAGGGGATTTTTCTCGACTGCTGAAACGTGGACTCCCGCCTTATGGGCAAAAGCCGAACGACCGACAAAGGGCGCATGATCATCGGGGGCTAAATTAACAATCTCACTAATCAAACGGCTGGTGGGACTTAACTGACCCAACTGCTGCTGTCCCAGACATTCATAGCCGAGCTTCAGCTGAAGATTAGGAATCAAAGTACAGAGATTGGCGTTACCGCATCGCTCTCCATAACCATTGATCGTCCCCTGAACCATAGTTGCTCCCGACATCACCGCGGCGATCGCATTTGCTACCGCTGTCCCCGCATCATTATGGGTATGAATGCCTAATTTTCCTGCTATTTCAGGTATTGACTCATAAATTTCGGCGATTATTTGACTAACTTCGTGGGGCAATGTTCCGCCATTTGTATCACATAGCGCTAGCCATTCTGCCCCTGCTGTGAGGGCTGTTCTCAGAGTCACTAGGGCATATTCAGGATTACGTTTATAGCCATCAAACCAATGCTCGGCATCATAGATTACCTTCCGTCCTTGACTGCGTAAATATTCAATCGTCTCGCGGACCATTGCCAGATTTTCTTCTAAGCTAGTCTTGAGCGTTTCTGTAACGTGAAGATCCCAAGACTTACCAAAAATTGTCACCCAATGAGTTCCTGCGGCTAAAATAGCCTGAAGCATCTTATCTTCTGCCACTGGAATATGAGGACGACGAGTGGAACAAAAAGCTACTATCTCAGAATTTTTTAAAGGCTTTTCTTTCAAACGCCAAAAAAATTGTACATCTTTCGGATTTGCTCCTGGCCATCCTCCTTCAATGAAGGGAACTCCCATTAGATCTAGCTGTCGCGCAATTTTGAGCTTGTCGTCTAAAGACAAAGAAATTCCTTCTCCTTGAGACCCATCTCTCAAAGTTGTGTCATAAACCTGAATGGGAAATTTTCGCTTCATAGAGTCAATTGATGCAACCATCAGAGTGAGGAAATGTTAAGTTACTTAAAGACAAATATTTAATCTGCTTGAGTTCAATCTTTAAATATGCCCACCGTAACTGTACAAGGAAAAACCTTTACCTGCGAAGGGAGTGCTAATTTACGCAAAGTTTTGTTGGAGCACGATATTAATCTTCACAACGGTCAATCAAAAATTATCAACTGTCGCGGCATTGGAAGTTGTGGCACCTGCGCTGTAGAAATAATTGGGGAGGTATCTCCTGCCAACTGGAAAGACCGCACGAGACGTTCTCTGCCGCCTCATTCCCTGAGTCAAAACCGTCGTCTTGCCTGCCAAACCAAAGTATTGGGTGATATTGAAGTAATTAAATACCAGGGCTTTTGGGGACAGGGGGAATCAGTCAACAGTTAACAGTTAGCAGTTAACAGTCAACAGATTATAAGAGTAGGCACTTAAATCTACATTTAGTAATCAGTAATCAGTAATCAAAAAGTGAACATTTTTAAAATATCTCCTATTATCCGCATCACTCTCTTATCCCTTTATATTGGTTTAACTATACCTTTACCGTTTCTCGCCGACTTTACCGATGCTCCTGTACCGTCGTGGCTATTGTGGATCGGCATTGCTATCGGTGCGATCGCTCTATATGGTGTTCTTAGTGAAAGGGTTATTCTCGACGACGAGCAGATTAGAGTAGCTTATCCTAGCTGGGTTCCCAGTTTTTTCCGTGAGGGCTGGTCTTTGAAGTGGCGAGAGATCGATAACCTCAAGATGCGGACGACGGGACAAGGAGGATTAGTTTATTACTTTACTTCTCCCACGGCAGAGAAAGCCTATCTTTTGCCCATGCGAATCGCTGGCTTTAATAAGATGGTCAACATTGTGGCTGAGAAAACGGGCATCGATACGGTAGACGTGCGTCCTCTGGCTCAACCCTGGATGTATTTTATCTTGTTTACCTGCACCATGGTTTTGTGGCTGTTCGATGGCTGGACTATTTGGACGGCAACTCAACTAGCTGTTTAAATTTTGTCAAGATGCCCAATTTTGAAGTCTGAATTAGTGCAACCAAGTTTTTCGAATCTATATCTTGACGTGTATATTAGCTTGTTTTTATCTAAGAGAAACAAAAAGGACTCGCCCAGCTAAAACCCAAAACCTAAGAAACATCAGCATTTTCAACCTGTATGGTGTTGGAGGCAAGCCGTACCATATCTATCCTGATTTCCACAGGCTATCTGTTCCAAGATACATATATAATTATTAAGAAATATAAATATAGTTAGACAACTTATTTTTACCTAGCTTTACAATGACCCCGTTCAATACTGGTTCGCCAATCATTCGTCGCAAGCAGCACGCTCTTGATGTTCAAGATCGCCAAGGATTATTAAAGTTAAAGTTGCAGGTAAGTAATAGGACTTTGTTGCACAATGTTTATACGCGAATCGATCAGGTTTTTGTCATTTGGGGTCTAATTACGGCGCTTATCTTCTTCACAGCGCAGTTTGTACCCATTGATTGGCGAACTCAAGCTGCTTTCTGGTCGATTTTGACTTTGACAGGTACGGCAGGGATGAGCTTTTTAACCTACTTTTGGGTCAAGGTAGAAAGATTGCGCTGGGTATTATACGCCTGGATCATTTTGATGCTGACAGGGGTTGGTGTTACTGACTACGGTGTTTTCTGTGGCTCGGCAACAGTATTGATGCATCTGTGCCACCTTTGGCTGGGTTTGAGCGCAGTGGGTTATTTCTGTACGGGAATTGGCTTGCGATCGCGTGCCTTTATTATGGCAGGATCGTTTCATATCCTGGGAATAGCGATCTTGCCCTTTTGTGTTGGCTGGCAATTCTTGGCGACAGGCTTAGTTATGACTGGCAACCTTCTGATGTTTGCCGAGACTCAATGGGATATGCGTCTGCCAATTGATAATTATGATGTCTTGAGCGAAGAACAAAAAGAATTTAATCGTCAGCAATATCTGATCCGCCAGGCTGATTAGGGGCGCATAGCATACGCCCTTTAAGATTGATATGTTTGAAATGATCGGCTCCGCCTGAGATACAGTTTATCGAGGAAACATCTTGCGGTAAGCGTCCACACCTTCATAACCATAGCGGTTATAGCCGTTCGTCTGAATCAACTCTTCCAAATAGCGCATTCTTTCTTCCGAGGCGGGGTGACTAGAGAGCAGAGTCGCTCCTCCTCCCGATAGCCTTTTCAGTTTAGCCATCACGTTATACAGACCATCAGCAGAATAACCTGCCGCGTCCAGTACTCTTAAGCCCAAAATATCTGATTGCTTTTCTTTATCTCGGCTAAACCTTTGACTCAGCAACAGCCCGCCAACATTCGAAGCTGCGCCCGCACCTCTACCCAGCATACTAGTAATCAGATTTGTAGCTGTACCAGTTAGAGCCGACTCCCCAATTCGCTTATAGCTATGGGACAATACCGAGTGAGCAATCTCATGGGCTAATACACCCGCTAACTCTGCCTCAGAATCCATTAACTCCAGCATTCCTGTATGGAAAAAGATTTTACCTCCAGGTAGGGCAAAGGCGTTGGGAGTTGGATCTTCAATAATATTGAATTCATACTCAAACTCATCTCGACCCATCAACTTGGCTAATCTCTGTCCAATATCATTGAGGTACTTTAACTGTTCGGTATTGTTAACCATTTTCGACTGGGCTTTGATACTTTGGGAAAAAGACTGTCCTGCTGCGGCTTCTCCTGCTAGTAAAGCCTGACCAATTTCTAATGCACCTAGTTCGTTGCCTGTAGCCACCTGACCGACAGTGCCAAGGATACCTGAGGTGGTAATTCTCCTATTGAGATTTCTTTTATACTGGGTAAAGTATTGTGCTGCTGCCTGTTCGTAAGCCTTACTTTTAGGATTGTTAGGATTGCGATAGGCAAATTCCCGCGCCGCAATGGATGCTTCTAATGGTTTACCGTAAAGCAGCAAAAGATCGATCTTGGTATCTAAAAGATCTTCTCTGGCGGGGTACATCTCCGAAGCTCTTTCAATAGTTGCTAAAGCAGGCTTCTTCTCGTTATAAAGGTCATGAGTGTCTGCTAGCAAGATATGACCAGGAATAAAGCCTGGATTGGCTTTAACTAGCTGCTGCAAGGGTTCAAAAATTTGGCTGGTAATTTCTGCTTCGGTTTCGGGATCTGCCTCAATTGCATCGTTAGCTATCTGCCAGTATTCCTGTCCTCTAGCATCTAGTTGGGCTACGTTATCAAAGGCGGGAGGTAAAACTGTCGTCGGATCGAACCCAGGCTTAACTCGCTGTTGAATTTCTTTTGCCTTACTCAAATCTCCTTGACGATAAAAATTATCTGCTTGGGAAAGAGTCTGGTAGTAGTTACTATTAAAATTTGTCTGTCTATATGCCTGAGCAATAGTGAAGGGAGTATTGATCTTAAACAAACTTTGGGCTTGAACTAAATTGCCAGTGCCAATTGCCAACGTTAGTCCTAAGAAAAAGGCGATCGCTTTTTTTGGTTTACTTCTCTGAAATGTTTTAAATAGCGTCATATTTGCGCTCCGAGTATGATTTAAAATAAAAAATTTTGGGGCTTAATTTAGGTTATAACCAGACGATCAATTAGCTTAGACCATCTTATTTCTTCAATTAACTATCGACTAATATATTTTGTGTATTTGTTTTTAGCACCAAATCCAGCGAAGAAAAAAACGCCGCTGTGAGATAACGATATTAGATAATTTAATTAGCGATCGCAATCTGGCAATAGTTTGATTTTGCTAACCTACTGATAAATAAGGGTTTTACAAGTATCTATGACGGAGGAATAAAGCCAAAAGTGCCATTATCACGGGAGAAACATTTAGTTGAGCAATGACTATTTGAGCCGTTCCTCAAATCTCAAGTGCAAAACTGCGGCATTTATCCAGCCTTTCATAAGCTGCATATTTTACAGGTAAGCTCTCATAAGTGAGCAAGTATCTATTGCTCCATACTTCTAAATAATCGTTGAACCAGACGTTGAGAGGAATTAGATCGTGACTATCCGCTTTTCCCTGGTTATGACTTAAATGTATCGCCCCGACCGTAAACGAATCAAGTAAATCTAAGCAAGTATTTTCTACTTTAACTTGATCGCCATTGTGCCAAATATTGACGTGAGACACGTCTAACAGTAGCGGGAAATCAATCAAAGTTTCTCTACTAGAACACCAGTATTCATCGGTAGGCATTACCTCTATATATACAGGCACCTGTAATACTTGCTGCATTTTCTCTAATGCCAGTTCCAGCTCTTTTTGAGTACAGTAATGTTTTTGTGGTGGGTGAAGAGAAACTGCTATAACGTTGTGACTGGATATAAAATCAGCATAAACTTTCCAAGTTCTTGATTGCAAAGGGTCTAGTTTATGACGTAAGTAGCGATCATACAGACAACAATCATGGAGAATCAAGGCGAAATCCTGATAGTTATAATTTATCTCACATTTGCTACCTATTGCTAATTCCAAATAATCTAAGTTCAAGGGAGATTTAAGAGTCTGGAAAATATCCATACATTCAGAAAATCTTCTTAAACCAATTGCCGTAATACTTAATCCTTTCATCTACCTTATTTAAGTAAAAATAATAATATTCTATTCTGAAGCTAAATCGGGTTTCCATCCCAGCTATTCCTAATCGAATCAAGCTCAATCTCTTCTCCAAGATCAAAAATAGATTCAACTTCAAGATTATAAATACCTTTAGCGATCGCATTTTGAGATATTTCTGTATCAAAATCTGAGAGGATGTTTTAAAAGTATAAAGCATAACTTATAAGCCCCCTAAATCCCACCTCTCTAAATCTCTCCTGCAAGG
>JBCBWB010000104.1:0-19214 GCA_039817275.1 Cyanobacteria bacterium J06648_1
GTTGACGATGGGGGACAATCAGTTCGGCAGGCAAGTTTTTTGGTCTACTTTGCTCGATTGCCTGGGCTGCCTTACCGTTCAGACCTTCTATTGCCGCAAAAGCGATCGCTGGTGCTGACCAGGCGGTTTGTAGCGAACCAAAATGTTGATAAATCCTTTTGAGGGAAACAGCACCGATGCCTTTAATTTGTGACCAGGCTAGCCAATAAGCTTCTTGGTTCATGGGTTTGCTAACTGTTGATTGCCTTACTGACTAAAACTGTGAATCAACAAGATATCCAAAAAGCGACCTAATACTCAGGGTACAAATAGGTAAATAAATCTAACGACCAGTCTGATTTCTCAGTAGAATTACGGATTTTGAATAACATAAAGGTGTTGCTCAAAAGATAAAATATCTTCAATACCATGACTGTAAATCTTGATCAGCTAGATCGGTTTGATGATCGAGAACAGGCGATCGCTGCTTTGGATAAGTTTATAGCAGAATTGGTAGGAGAATTTGTCGCTGCGGCCGAGGGTAAGGCTTATCTTCAGTCAAAACCTGAGATCGGGGATTGTGCGGGAAACTGGATCGACTACCTGCTGTACTTTGGCTATGCTTACGAGTCGGTTACTCTACCCCAGATGAGGGTGAGTAACGTCGAGGTGATCGTCACTCGTATTTTTCCCCATAAAATATTTTTGCTTAATCCTGACGAAGCAAATACTGCTATTCCTGAACTAACAGCATTCTGGAAGTTTCTTCAGCGAGAGTATCAGCTGACCCAAGCGCCAAAAATTATCAAGTTCTTAAATCAGCTTCAGCCAAAATTCTCCCAGGTAATGGCTGAATCCCAGAGTTTTGGCATTACATCGACTCTTTCAGGATTGGATATGGCAGCAGGGTTTGACTCAACTGAAGTCCAGGAAAGTAAAAAGTTTAACCTAAGCGATCGCCAATTAATTACAAATTCATCAGCAGATTCTACTTCCGCTTGGCAAAATATTAGTGGTTTATTTACTGAATTAGTAGATTTGGGCAATGAATCACTGTCAGAATTAGAACAAACAGAATTGGCATCCACTTTACAAGAATTAGCCGCAGAAATTGTTTCAGAGTTCCCCATGGAAATTCCTTCTGCTTCAGAATTTCAACAGCAGCTCCAGGCAGATATGACACAAGAGTTAATACAAAAAATGCCTGTTACTTCGCCCAAAACAGCCTTGACACTTGAGACACAGACTATTTCTCCTGCTGAACCAGGAACAGTCTTGCAAGATTTCGCCACGCTGCTAGATTTTATTGGTGACAGAGGGATCAAAGTTGGCGGGAAGCGTCACTGGATACCGATGAAGTGTTTGGCACAGTTAAACCAACAATTAACCGAACCACTACAAATTGATCTGCAACGTCCTCAGCAGAAGTCCTATCCCAGTATTCATGGTCTATATTTGCTGCTCAGAGCAACTGGAATGGGCAGAATTACCAAACAGGGTAAGAATACTCAACTAACCCTAAATTCTGTCATGGTGGAGCAATGGTTCGGGATGAATCCGACAGAACAGTACTTAAATCTACTAGAAACTTGGCTGATTCGAGCTAATGAGGAAATGCTCGGGGAGCGAACTTCCCACTTCAATGAGGGTTTTAAGTGCCTTCAATATTGGTCGAAGATGTCTTCCTCTGGTGAGAGCTTTAAAGACTACCAGGCACAGCAGAATCTGAGATATTATCCTGAGTTCTATAATCTAGCTTTGATGAAGCTATTTGGGTTAGTTGACGCTAACTACGGCAAGCCAAAGCCAGGTAAAGGCTGGCGTGTCAAAAGTGTCAAGCAGACTGACTGGGGTAAGGCAATAATTCAGGCTTTGTTACCAAATTTCGCTGATTCATCGCTATTTTGGGATGATTCGACATCTGAGAGGATCAGTTTTGGTCAGCTTCAGCCAATCTTACAGCCCTATTTTCCACAGTGGCAAAAGCTAATTACCCTCCCCAAAGCAAAATCTTTGGCGGGAGTATATGTTTTTAAAATTTCTTGGCATCAGATCTGGCGGCGCATTGCTATTTCCAGCGACATGACCCTTTGGGATTTAAGTCAGTTGATTTTACAGTCGGTTGATTTTGATGCCGATCACCTGGACATGTTCAGCTATCGAGATCAGCTGGGGAAAACAGTACAGGTAGTGCATCCCTATCTGGAAGAATCCCCCACTACTGACAAGACAAAAATCATCGATCTGCCCCTGGGGGTAGGTTCAGTTATGGAGTATTTATTTGACTTTGGCGACAATTGGGAATTTGAATTACAGCTTGAGGAGATTAAACCAGATGATTCTCGTCCTGACTACGGGGAAATTATCGCCTCCCATGGTCAAGCACCCGAACAGTATCCCGATTGGTCTGAGTATTAGTTGTTTGGTCTGAAAACGAAAAAGGCGATCGCTTGAGCTAAAATTCTTCTCAGTCAAAAGATTTCGTTCAATTCTACCGTTAATCCAGCCATCAACTCTTCTCCCGATAAGCTTGCGGGATCGATTAACACTTCTAGATCCTGCCCTGAGCGATATATTTCTACTCTTTTTTCGTCGGGATAGATCAACCAACCTAGCTTTACGCCACACTCTTGATATTCTTTCATTTTATTCTGTGTGTCTGACAGGCGGTCATTTGGCGAAAGTAGTTCGAGGACAAAATCTGGAGTAATGGGGGCAAATTTTCTTTTTTGCTCCATGGTTAATTCGTCCCAGCAAGTCTTTTCAATCCAGCTAACGTCTGGCGAGCGTTTGGCATTATTAGGAAAAGTAAAGCCAGTTGAGGAATCGAATACTACCCCTTGTTTTGTCTGGCGATTCCAGTACCAAATTTGTCCGAACAAATCTCCGTTTTGTCTACCGCTTTCACTTCCTGTGGGTGACATGATAATTAGGTCTCCCTGGCTAGTCATCTCAAATTTAGTATCGTGATTTTGAGCGCACAATTGCTCGAACTGTTCGTCGGTAATGGGACTAGCTAAGGCACTGGCGTTTATAGTTTCCATCATGGAATTTTTGCCGACAGAGAAGGGATGAGGATTTTATTTATTGTAGATGATTTAATGGCGATCGCTCTTGACAAAACCCTCAGAAATTTAATATGGGGACAGCTTCTAGCTTTTTCCTAATCAATTGAAGATCTCATTGTAGTAGCTTAGAAATTTCGTCAGCATAGGTAACGGCACTATCGCTCCATTTTTGCAGATTATCTTGGGAGTCTGGATATTGCTGCTGTTTCAACTGTTGCAATATCTGTGCTGCTGCTGTTTCGGGGCTATCTGGATCAATCGCCATAACTGCCGTTCCTCCTGCTTCTATTCCTGCGGTATTGTGCTGGCTAATGATTGCCCAGCGACTCATGGATGCGGCTTCGGCAATCGGAAACCCAAAGCCTTCTCGATCAGAAAGAAATATAACGGCATTTGTTTGACGATACCACTGTGCGAGAGCTTCGTCAGAGACATAGCCCTGGTATTGTATCCAAGGAATATCGTTAATTGATTCGATAAAAATTTCTCCTGCTGTTTGCGTCGATTCATTCATCCCCCCCACTAAATGTAGCTCCCAATCGCGATCGCTTTTCTCTCGTATTGCTTTTACCAAATCAACCGTTGCTTGCAGCCGTTTGGCGACAGGATCGATTCGTCCAACATAGAGAAAGAAGGGTTTTGATGAAGCAGGAATAGATGTTTCAGGTAGGTTTATTAGTTGAGAATCTATACCCTGGGGAATATAAACTAGCTTGCATGTTTCCTTTAGTTGGGGTCGAAAGTAATAGAGATCTTCCTGAGTAGTTTTACTAATCGCCACAATTCTTTGGGCAAATTTCACCGAAGCATCGAGATAAATAAAACTTCTGAGGGCGGTACGTAATTTCCCTTTGGTCACGGCTTTCCATTCATTTACGTCGTGAATAGTGGTAATGGTAGGCGGATGCCAGGGTAAAGCCATGGGATTGGAGAGCCAGACTATTGTTTGGAACTGCTGTTGACGACAATAGTTGGCAAAACCTGTAGCCACCCAAAAGTATCTTTTGAAGGGGGAATAATCTAGCTGAGGCAATACCGTTACCAGCTTTTTAAGCTTCTGTAGGGCAGGAGTTTGCGCCATCGCATTGGGACTTGCCAGTATTTTGACCTCGATATTTCTGGCGGTTAATTCCTGGATCAGAGGAGGTAATAATCTTTCTAAATGATGTCCGATGCCCAAACGAGGACCAAGATAATGAGCTATCAAAGCTACTGACATAATTATCAAAAGTGACTAATAATAGTAAAGATTAAAAAAAGCTCTGGCAACAGCAAAGTAGATTATCAATAATTGCTATTCAATTACTAGTTGAAAATACGGAGAAAAATAAAATTAAAGCTTAGTGGTTGCCACCAGAATTGTTAATATAACTCGGAATTCTTTTTTAGTCGATCTGATAGTTTACTACGAAAAACATATAAGTATTAATTAATCGTCAATATATGCTTTATCGTCTATCGGCAGCAATTAATCGAGGGTATAGCTCTTATTATGAGGCTCGCTACAGTGGTCAGATCCATCTTTGGTTAATTTCGCTGATTGCTATCTATACACCTTTTGAAGACTTGATTGCAGCATGGTTGCCCGTACCCAGTGCAGTACAGACAGGAATTCGGTTTATTCCTGAACTAACTATCTATTTTATGTTTATGCAGGTAGTGGGTAGTCGCCTAATTGCAGGGAAAGGCTGGCGTATCACCATAATTGATCCATTGCTTCTCGCCTTTGCGATCGCCACTACTATTTCTGTTTTTATTAATCAATCACGGCTATTTCCTAGTCTGGCAAACTTAAGAAGTATTTGGCGTTACTTAGCACTCTATTATACTTTAGTCAATCTGACTCTGGCGCAAAAACAGGTCGTTCAACTATTAAAAATAATTAGGACAGCAGGCTTGATTCAGGCGGCGATCGCTTCGATGCAATTCTTTTTACCTGGGAGCGTCAAAATTGCTTTTGCTGCGGGTAATTGTGAGAAAGGAGCAATAAAAAAAGCAAGCTGTGGAACCTTCCTCGATAGTGCTAATCTTTCTGGCTTTTTGCTACTAGCAATTGCTGTAGTTGTCAGCATAATTTATAGCAACTGTAGTTACTTAGTGCCGCCGCTGCGGGATGTTTTTAGTCTGGGTATTTATTACTTTGGCATGTTTGCCTCAAAAAAGCGGGCTGCTCTATTAATGTCTTGTTTGCTGGTAATTTTAACCTTTACATTCCTTAAGCGATTTCGTAATACCAGAATATTATTATGGGTAGTTTCCGCAGCAGCGATCGCCGTCATCTTTATTTATCCTTTACTAAGTCTAGATTTGGATATCGGACAACGCGAAATTGGCGAGGAAGTTCCTAATATCACCTCTTATTTCTTATCAGTATTCTCGCCAGAATATTGGGATCATACTTTGTCTGCTTCCCGTGGTTGGGTAGTAACAAAAGTTTGCCAGACTATTTGGGAGTCGTCTAGCTGGTTTGGTTTTGGACCCGACCATGAAACTTTAATCATGCAAATGGGACAGTTTCTTACTTCCGATGAGGTTAAAAAGCTGGTGCGGGATGTAGAAGTGTTTGACGATCCTTATTGGTTTGCTTTTTTGGGCTATTTTGGCGTGGTGGGTTTGTTACTTAATTGGTTTATTTTATGGCGACTTTTTCAGGCGGGCAGGGAACTATTAAGAATAACCACTGTTAAAGAGTATCAAGTGTTGGCAATAAGTTTTTGCTCGATTATTATTGTGGCCTTCTTTTACTCTTTCGTGGAACGAGTATTTAAATTGCGGCATTTTTCTTTTTATTTTTGGTTATTGGCAGGACTGGTGGTGAATGTTTATCAGACGCAGGTAGAGGTAAGAGGTAAGAAGTAGGGGCGAATGGCATTCGCCCAAAGTAAAAAAGCAACAGCGAATGGCATTCGCCCAAAGTAAAAAAGCAACAGCGAATGGTGTTCGTCCAAAGTAAAAAAGCAACAGCGAATGGTGTTCGTCCAAAGTAAAAAAGCAACAGCGAATGGTGTTCGTCCAAAGTAGAAAAGCAACAGCGAATGGCATTCGCCCAAAGTAAAAAGCAAAAGGGAATGGCATTCGCCCAAAGCAAAAAGCAAAAGGGAATGGCATTCGCCCAAAATGAGGAGTAACAGTGTGAGAATAAAAAATATATGTATTTTGTCTTGTTTGATTTCAGTTGGTTTTATTATCAACAGTTGTAGTCAGAGGATTGATCGCCAAGCAAATATTAAACCTCAACTACAGCAAGTATCAGCGGCAGAAAAAGTCGTTAAAGCCGAATTAGGCGAGTCACGGGATTTGTCGCCCGATTTTATGTGCTATAACGTCAATTCGACTCAGGTTGCTGATTGGCAAGGTCGAGATTTTGTGGCGGCGGTTAATCAATTATCTCCCAGCACTTTAAGAATTCCTGGAGGAGATGTCGGTAACTATTGGGATTGGCAAAGAGGAGGTTTAATAGAAGATGTTAGCAGTTTACCAGCGGGACTACCTTTCTTTCTCAGATTTAAAGCACGTCAATATACGGCTAGTAAACTAGAAGATTTTAAAGCAGGTTTAGCTAATAGTAATACTAAGCCAATCTTTGTCTTAAATATGTTGACTGCTGGCTTAGAATCTCAGCTCAAAATGTTGCGCCAGGCTAAAGCTTTGGGCATGAAAATTGAGTATGTAGAGTTGGGTAACGAGTTTTACTTTAATATTCCCAACTATAAAAAAACTTTTCCCAATCCTCGCGCCTATGGTTTGGTTGCCAAAGAGTGGACAGCAGCAGTAAAGCAAGAATTTCCTAATGCGAAAGTCTCGGTTGTCGGGGTTGTACCCGCGCCGAATAAACCCCCCAGACTGCAAAACTGGAATAAAGTCATGCGGGGGACTGTATTACCTACTGCTGATGCGATTACGCTGCATATTTATTATGGTCACGGTTTAAAAGCTCTCAAAAATAAGCCAGATAGCTATCCGTATTTCCCAGCGGATGAAGTCCCTACTATTTTGGGCGAACCCTTTCGTAATTGGCAGTCATTACAAAACGACAGTAACTACCAGGCTATTCCTGACGATAAACAAATTTGGATTACCGAATATAATCTCTTTGAGGATATATTCCAAGACGGTCAAGATAAGCCGATTCCTAGAGTCGCAGGTAGCTGGACTCATGGCTTATATAACCTTGCAACTAGCCTCCTGTTTCTCGAAGAAGCTCGAATTAAGACAATCTGTAACCACAGTTTGAGTGAAGGATCTATTTTTGGCGCAGTATTAAATACTAGCGATAGCTTCGTTAACCCCGCAAATCCCAATATGACAGCTATGCCAATGAGTTTATCCGCTACAGGAGAGGCTTTAAGCCTGTTGGGAGAAGCGACTCAGGATATGACTGTGGCGACACAAATTGAGTTTGCTAATGTTATGCAGCAAAAAGGGAAAGATAACTTTAAATACCCTGCTGTTTATGGTTGGCAATTTAACAATGATCGCGATCGCCAAGCAGTAATTGTTAACCTATCAGCTCAAGCAGTTGAGCTAGATCTGAGTAATTTATCTGGCTATGTCAACTATCAACAAATATCAGGCGATGCTCAAGATTTGGTAAATAACTCGACAGTTCTAGCTACCGAAAAGAGAGCAATAAACAACAAAATTAGGCTGGTTCCATATTCGGTAAGCAAATTATATTAGTAGCAGATTTATATTAACCAAAAACCTATTGCTATTGTGAATAATAATACACTTTTTAATCCTATATTTATTGTTGGTAATTCTCGCAGCGGCACTACCTTAATGGGTAGTATTCTTGGCTTGAATGACGAAGTTTTTACCTTTGAAGAACTGCACTTTTTTGGGACACTTTGGTCGCAAAGCGATCGCCATAAAACTTTAACTCCCCAGGAGGGAGAAGCATTAGCCGCCAAGCTATTAGCTATTCAAGATGAAGATGTGATCAGCCATAAAAACCCCAAGCTGTTTCTCGACGAAGCGCAGAAAGTAATAGCGGAAATTCCAGGCAGGTCTTATACCGCTACTGATGTTTTGCAAGCTTTTCTGAGCTATAGCGCTGCTAAAAACAACAAGACTATTCCCTGCGAACAAACTCCCCGCAATGTACTCTATATCGGTGAATTACTAGAGCTATATCCCCATTGCCATATTATTAACATGGTGCGCGATCCACGGGATGTTCTACTCTCCCAAAAATATAAGTGGAAAATCCGTTTCTTAGGAGCAAGTAATATCCCCTATCGTGAAGCAATTAGAGCCTGGACAAACTATCATGCCATAACTATCTCCAAACTCTGGAACGTAGCGATAAATAATGCTGCTAAACAGCGAAATAGCGATCGCCTTATTACAGTGCGTTTCGAGGATCTAATTACTCAACCCGAAACAATTATCCGCCAGGTATGCGATTTTACAGGACTAGAATTTACCCCCACTATGCTGCAAGTCTCCCAAAGTGAAGGGGGAGTTTCTTCCCACAAAAAAATTGCCCCAGATGCAAAAGGGATCGACTCCAGCGCTACAGGTAAATGGAAAAGAGGTGGCTTAAGCAAAACAGAAATCTATCTCTGTCAGCAGATGACCCAAGAAAACATGCAGCGACACAACTATACTATCGAAGCGATCGCTGCCAATCCGATTCGAGTCGTCTTATCCTGGCTATTCCTACCCGTCAAACTAGCTTTAGCCGTGCTGTTCAACCTCCAGCGGATGAAAAACATTGTCGAAGAAATCAAAAAGCGAATTTGATTACGATTGTTGTCTAGATCGCGGCTGAGAAACCCAATCCAGTTAGGATAAAAAAATACTCCTAACCAAGATACTGCTGTGGAATCCAACCAAAACACCCCTCTCGAACACCAAAACGTTCCTCAAGCACATCAAGGGTTACACAGCTTTTTATATAGTTCCGATAGCGAACACAGCGCCGAAGGTCAGGCTGCTGCTATTGATACCGATGGTACAGAAATTATTGCCCTTGCTGACTGGGGAAAGCAGATAGAAAACGCCAAAATTGCGGGAGTGTATGCAGTTCTGGACTGCGATCGCCTTTACCAGTATATTGGTTACTCTAGAGATGTCTGGCGATCGCTCAAAGGACATTTAGCTCAAAACGGCGATCGAGTCTGTAGCTATATACGAGTCCAAACCTTTAAGTTTCCCAAACGTCAGGCAATGGAAGCTTTGAAAGACGAATGGCTCTCCGAATTAAACTATACTCCTGCTGGTAACTCAGAAGGCGGCAATACTTGGGCGCGGACTATTGGCGAGGCGGCGAAAGCAACGATGACAGCCGCCGAAAAAAATGCCTACGAAGAGAAAAAGCTGAAGCTACGTAAAGCCATGGCAGATGCTACCTTAGTCGATGAATTAGCGGCAGAGACTCAAAGTGAAGCCGAAGTTCAGCGTCGGCAAAAGCTAGAGGCAGCAGTTAAAAACGACGACTGGAGTTCGGTAATTGATAATCAATAATTGATATCTTTAGCCGTTGCTCAAACCATCCTACATATGATGGGCAAGAGTTCTCTCTTCCAATAATTTTCGGCTAAAGCCAGAATTTGTAAAGTTATATTACATACTTGAATCCGATCTGGTTTGTCTTGCGTACTAGTTAGCGAGGCAAGCACAGAATTCTCTGTTTAAATTAAATCTAAATTAGAGCCAATGCTTGAGATCGCTGATTAGAGGAAAAATATTCAACAACATCAGAATATTGGTTTGTTGCCCTAACCTTCGATCTTCTTCCCAGTAAAAATACATACAGGTTATTCAACCTCAACAGTAGCGACAGTTAGCCCTAGCAGTTTGCGATCGGGTCAGCTTCGCTATGAAAAATTAGCTCTAGATAAAAGTAAGGAAAATAATGGAATTTAAGGTAGATTTAGTCGCTCTCAACAGTTCATTTGGCTCAGATGCCAGTGGTGAGGGGACTGTAACCATTGATGCACCCAGTCCAGATTTACGAACTGTCAGAGTACAGCTAGATGCATCAGGATTAGAAGATCTCAGCGGTATTGGTGGCATCCACGTTGCTCATATTCACGGTCAATTTGCAGGTAATGCCGAAAATCCTCTTTTAGAGCAGGGAAACGGTAGCTTTTTTGCAGACGGAGGTGGAGAAGCCGTAAGCTCAATTTTGCCTACTATTGAAAATAGTGATGTAGACGGCGATGGCTTTATTAATTTTCTCGAAGGTCGTCCCAACTATGGTCCTGTAGTTCTCAACCTGACCTCAGAAAAGATCGAATCGGCACCAAGCGGCACGCCTCCATTGAGTTATTTCTTAGAATTAGCAGGCGCGGGAGAAATTAATCCTGCCGAACTATTTCCTGCTGGAACAGAATTTAATCTCGATACCACCTATACTTTTGACTTAAACGATCCTGATGAACTACGCCAATACAACAATCTAACTCCTTTGGGCGATCGCGAAATAGTCCTACACGGTTTGACTCTTCCCGTAGAAATTTCTGAGGCGATCGACGCAACCGCGATGGGAACTGCACCCGCAGGAATAGACTTAGGCAATGGCGAAGCATTTCGCATCACTGCACCAGTCGCCGCAGGAGTGATTGAGGCTACCGCATCAACCGATATTTCGCGGTTGGTTGCCCTAACCGACGACAACACCCTCTACTTTTTTGATTCCAACAATCCTGGTGCGAGCGAATTTACCGAAGTTACAGGAGTTGAAGGAGTTTTATTGGGCATCGATACTCGTCCTGCGGATGGTTTAATTTACGGTATCACTACCGCTAATAATATCTATACAATCGACCCCGATAGTGGTGCTGCAACCTTAGTTAGTACTATCGATACACCTTTTGAAGGCGGCACTATTTCTGGGTTTGACTTCAACCCTGTTGCCGATCGCCTGCGCCTAGTAGGAGACAACGACCAAGATTTTCGGATCAATGTCGATACAGGTGAAGTCACCGTTGACGGCACTCTAGCATTTGCCGCAGGCGACGTTAATGAAGGCGTAAATCCCAATGTTACTGCTGCTGCCTACACTAACTCTTTTGATGGCACTACTTCAACTCAGCTATACGACATTGATACACTTTTAAACGATTTAGTCTTACAAGATCCACCCAACGACGGTACATTAGTCACTATCGGCGATTTGGGCATCGATTTCGGTACTCTAGGCGGTTTTGAGATTGTTTCAGCAGTAGAAGGCGACAACACAGCCTTTGCTGTTACCGACGAGAGACTATACTCCATCGATCTAGCCACTGGTGCTGCCCACGATCTAGGGGGAGTTGGCACGGTTGAACCATTAAACCTACAGGGATTAACTGTAGTTGAGGATAATAATCCTACTGCGGCGGAGATTATCGCCGATTCCCAGTTCTTTGCTTTGACTGACGGTAATTCCCTAGTTTCTTTCGATCCCAATAATCCTGCTGAAGCAAGTTCTACAGCAGTTACAGGAGTTGAAGGAGTTTTACTCGGCATTGATACTCGTCCTGCGGATGGTTCGATCTACGGTATTTCTACCGCCAATAATATCTATACAATTGACCCTGTAAGTGGCGAGGCTACTTTTGTTAGTACTTTAGATACTCCCTTTGAAGGTGGCACAATCTCTGGCTTCGACTTCAATCCTGCTGCCGATCGCCTGCGTTTGGTTGGCGACAACGACCAAGATTTTCGGATCAACGTCGATACAGGAGAAGTTATCGTTGATGGTATCCTGAATTTTGCGGAAGGGGATATCAATCAGGGAGTAAATCCGAACGTTACTGCGGCTGCCTACACCAATTCTTTTGACGGCACCGAGTCAACTCAGCTATACGATATTGATACTTTGCTCAACGACCTAGTATTACAAGATCCCCCTAACGATGGCACGTTAGTTACCATAGGTGATTTGGGCGTTGATTTTGACACTCTGGGCGGCTTTGAAATTATTTCTTCCCTAGATGGCGAAAATGTTGCTTTTGCCGTGTCCGATTCTACCCTATATGGAATTGACCTCGACACTGGCGCAGCATCTAGCCTGGGTGAAATAGGTGATTCTAGCTTTAGTAATCTTCAGGGACTAACTACCGTGGCTGATTTTGATAGCTTGGTAGCCGCATCTGAGTTCGTGTAAAGGAGTTTCGTCCCAACTTTTTGTTTCCTGGCTCAAGCAGGGTGGGCGATACATGGCAAACTCTTTATTTTAGAAGATGTCTGAAAAGTATAAAATGCCACTCACAAGCTCCCTAAATCCCCCAGATTTTGGGGGCAAGGGGGGCTGGATCAAAAAGTGACATGTATAGAAAATAACTTCTCAAACACCCTCTTAGGGCAATGTCCACCTTGCTCGAACAATTTGTTTATTTTCAGTTGGTCTAGTTTCAGTAGAAGATCGAGGCAACTTCGGCAATTTCTCAACTTAGAAAATTAGAACTGGTCAAGAAAAGATAACATGTAACAATGCCTTATTTTGTCTTCGTTTATGTCTTCTGAATCTCCTAGCAATTATTCTGAGGATCAACATCTCCACCAGACTGATGCAGACTTGTTTATCAGGCTACAAGCGGGAGAAACCGACGCTTTGGCAATTTTATATGATCGCTATGGAGGATTAGTTTATGGTATTGGCTGGCAGCTCTTGGGTAATAAATCTGAAGCCGAAGATTTGACCCAGGATGTCTTTTTAAGTCTGGTTAATAAAAGCGCTTACGATCCGCAACGAGGAAGCTTACGCACCTATTTAAGAATATTTACTAGATCTCGTGCTTTAGACCGCCTCAGAGCCAGATCGCGATCGCAGAAAATACGCAACCAAGCAGCAAATGAAAATGCTAAAGTGTTGTCTACCAGTCCTCTAGAGGAAGCAGTTCAAATGGAGCGGTCGCAAGAAGTTTGCTCAGCCTTAGAACAGCTCTCAAAAGATGAACGTGAAGTATTAAAGATGGCATATTATCAGGGTTTAAGCCAGTCAGAAATTGCCAAACGATCAAATACGGCGCTGGGTACGGTCAAGTCGAGGACTCGTCGTGCTTTGCTCAAGCTACGTCAGGCTTTGAGTTCTTTGCGGAGGCAGTCGTAAACAGATGCTAGATCTACCCCCAGAATGCATACAGTTGTTAATCTCTGGCTATGTTTTAGGCGATCTTAGTCCTGGTGAAGCTACATTGTTTGCCGAGATGTTAGCTCAAGATCCGAGCCTCAACGAACAAGTTGCAGAGATGCAAGAGGCTTTAAACCTAGCCTACGATCCTCCTGAAGTTGTGCCCCCTGACTCTCTACGCGATCGCATCTTAGCAGCCGCGAATGCCGCTAGTGCTGTCACAGAAATCCCTCCCCAAAAAATCGAATCAAAACTATCCCTACCCTGGAACAGAATCTTAGGAGCGATCGCAATTAGCATCATTGCAGCTCTGGGTATTGTTAACTATCGACTCTGGCGTGTTGTCCAAACTGCCAACGGCGAAATTGCAGCCAGTGAGCAGTTGACATATTTATTGAGTAGTAAAGAAGATACCCCAGAAGCACAGGCAAAACTGATTGTTAGCCCAGCCAAACTATCTGCCAGCTTAATCGTCCGTAATTTACCTCCTCTGCCTCCTGATAAAGCTTATGCATTATGGACGGTGGTAGATAAAGATGTTCCTTACACTACAGATGAAAAAGGAGGAATTTTGACCGCCGTATTTCAGGTAGACGAGTCGGGCAATTTTGAGCAACAAATTGCCGTACCTCAACCCTATTTAGAACCTAAAATCATCCAGAAAACTGCCATTACGATTGAAGATGTATCCGCGCCACAGGCTCATCAGGGTAAAATATTTATCTCATCCGAGAACTAGTAACTTGCACCAGCCAGAGCAACCATCAATTATCGTTGTTAGATAATTCTTGTAAACCGACAAAGCCGACAAAAAAAGTATAAATCCCGTAAATAAGAGGATTTTTATGCTGAGAACTTGCCTTAGAAGCGGCAATCAAACCTTCTATACCATGGGCAACCAAAGCTACGCTTCCGAACCAGACAAGAAAAGTTAAATTTGCTGGTAATGATTCACCCTGAGCATGCAAATACAAATCCCAGCCGACTGACCCTAGTGCAATACTCATCACCAGGCTGGAAATGACTTTAATCGATCTTACCGCGATAGGATTCATTAGACTTGTTGGGAAATAAAAATGAAGAACAATAGAATAGAAGTGAATTTCAAATTCACGTTGAGTTTAAGCAGCAGCGAGATAAAAGTTCCACCTTTATTTAACCGTCTGAGGGATCTTGCTGTCTATGCTGCTTAATTGGATAAAATCGAGCTGAGATGGTAGGTCAATTAATTAGAACGACTATAAATGCCATCCCTGAGATAGTTTTGTTTTCGAGCCAATAAGGCTATATTCTAGACTGAGTTTATCAGTCCCTATTAATGAAAAGCCCGAACTGGCGTGAAAAATTCGATCTGCCACCCTTATTTTGGCTGATTGCGCTTATTGCTTTGATCAACGCGATTAGTTTTACGATCATTATTCCGCTAATTTATCCCTATGCCAAACAGTTCGGCTTGAGCGATCTTCAGGCAAGTTTGTTGACTACGGCTTTTGCTCTTTCACAGTTTTTTGGTACACCGATTTTAGGGAAGTTATCTGATCGCCTGGGAAGAAAGTATATTTTGGTATTTAGCCTGGCGGGAACAATGGTGGCTAATCTCTTGGCAGCAGTAGCTGGTGCGGCTTGGATCCTCTATGCGGCTCGGATGCTAGATGGTTTGACAGGAGGCAATACTTCTGTTGCCAGTGCGGTAATTAGCGATATTACGACCCCAGAGCAACGTCCTAAGGCTTTTGGTATTTTTGGGGCAACTTTCCGTTTGGGCTTCGTGATTGGTCCTGTGTTGAGTTATTTTGCCCAGCAGCTACCGACCCTGCCAGGGGTTTCTTCATTAGGAATGAGCTTTATTATTAGTGCGGCGATCGCCGCGATCGCCTCTTTATTAACTCTGTTTTTCCTGCCCGAAACGACTGCTACTCAAGGAAACTTTAAATTAAGCTGGGATGATTTTGCCTTTGGTAAGATTGCGAAGTCGGCAACTAGACCCATGTTGGGCAAGCTCTTTATTCTGACCTTCCTCAGCGGCAGCACCTTTACTATTTTTACCTTTGCCTTCCAACCTTTCTTTCTTAATGTTTTAGGACAGGATGCTAAGGGGTTAGCAATTATGTTTGCCCTGGTGGGAGTCTTAGGCTTTATCTCTCAGGTATTTGCTCTCGAACCCTTGAGCGATCGCTTTAATCTGATTGATATTATTGCTGTGTCCCTGGCGTTGAGAGGAATTACCTTTTTACTGATGCCAACTTTCCCTACCTATGGAGCATTCGTGATCATTATGGTGCTGTTTGGGGTGGTAAATTCTTTCCCGATGCCGTTGATCGATACAGTGCTGTCTCTTAACTCCAAGCGCCAGGAACAGGGTGAGGTGTTGGGAATTAACTCTTCTTATCTCAGTATGTCTAATGCGATCGGACCCGTGATTTCTGGTCTATTAGTTAGTTTGAACTACACAGCTCCCCTCTGGATCACTGGTGGTTTAACAATTATGGTGGCAGTCTTTGCCTTGAATCTTAAATCGCGCTTTAGATGTAATAAGGCGATCACCAATAGTTAACTGTTAGGGTGGCAAAAGAAGTAGAAAGGAGACATGCTTTGTCTTAAGTGCCAAGCAGAAAACAGAAAGTCAGAGAATGATTATAATTGTCTGCAAATTACCAGTTACAAAACATACTTAGTTCAGTAATAATAATAGACTTGTGGAAAACTCAACAACCGAGGAATGGGGTAACAAGGCAATGGGCGAGTTTAATGTGGCAGAGATCTTAGTCAAGTGTTTGGAAAATGAGGGAGTCGAATACGTCTTTGGTTTGCCAGGAGAAGAGAATTTGCACGTCTTGGAGGCAATGCGAGATTCTTCAATTCAGTTTATTACGACTCGCCACGAACAAGGTGCAGCATTTATGGCAGATGTCTATGGTCGTCTGACGGGCAAAGCAGGTGTCTGTCTGTCTACCTTAGGTCCTGGAGCAACAAACCTCATGACTGGGGTTGCTGACGCTAATCTCGACGGTGCGCCGCTAGTGGCAATTACGGGACAGGTGGGTACGGATCGGATGCATATCGAATCCCATCAATATTTAGATTTAGTGGCGATGTTTTCCCCCGTTACTAAATGGAATGCTCAAATTGTCCGCCCAGACAATACAGCGGAGATTGTGCGGAAAGCCTTCAAGGTGGCACAGGCGGAAAAACCAGGGGCAGTACATATTGATTTGCCTGAAAATATTGCCGCCATGCCTCTAGATGCCAAACCATTATTGAGAGACCAGCGCGAAAAAACCTATGCTTCTACCCGTAGCCTCAATGCGGCAGCGGCAGCGATCTCTAAAGCTAAAAATCCACTGATTTTGGCAGGAAATGGCGTGATTCGCGGTTTGGCTAGCGAAGCACTAACTGAGTTTGCCACCCAGCTTGGTATTCCTGTTGCCAACACCTTTATGGGCAAAGGAGCAATTCCCTACACCCATCCTTTGTCGTTGTGGACGATTGGTTTACAGCAGCGAGATTTGATTAGCTGTGCCTTTGATGAGGCGGATCTAATTGTTGCGGTGGGTTACGATCTGATTGAATATTCGCCTAAAAAGTGGAATCCTACGGGTGATAAGCAGATTATTCATATTGATGAAAGTCGCTCGGAAATTGACAGCAGCTATATTCCCCAGGTAGAAGTATTTGGCGATATTTCCGATTCTCTCCACGATATTGTCAAACGTTGCGATCGCACTAGTAAGGGAACTCCTGAAGGGGTTAGCACCCTCCGCAGGCAGATTAGAGAAGATTACGAACAATACGCCAACGATGATGGTTTTCCCATCAAGCCGCAAAAAATTATTTACGATCTGCGTCAGGTAATGGCTCCCGAAGATATTGTAATTTCTGATGTCGGGGCGCATAAAATGTGGATGGCGCGCCACTATCATTCTGACTGTCCCAATACCTGCATTATTTCTAACGGTTTTGCCGCTATGGGTATTGCTATTCCTGGAGCCATGGCAGCCAAATTAGTCCATCCAGATCGCAAAGTGGTCGCGGTTACAGGCGATGGCGGCTTTATGATGAACTGTCAGGAGTTAGAAACGGCTTTACGAGTCAAAACTCCTTTTGTCACTCTAATCTTCAATGACAATGGCTATGGCTTGATTGAATGGAAACAGATCAATCAGTTTGGTCACTCCACTTCGATTGATTTTGGCAATCCAGACTTTGTTAAATTTGCCGAGAGTATGGGCTTAAAAGGCTATCGCGTCGAGTCAGCAGCAGACTTGATTCCGACTTTGCAAAAAGCTTTAGCTGACGATGTTCCATCAGTAATCGACTGTCCTGTAGACTATAAGGAAAATCTACGTTTTTCGCAAAAATCAGGAGATTTGAGCTGCAAAGCCAAGCTTTAGATATTTGTTGTCGATAAATCATTGGGGGCAAAACCTCTCCTAATAGGAGAGTGAACAAGTTTTCTGCTCTCTACGGAAAGGTAAAAACAATTTGCCCCCACAGAAACAACAGGTCAGATCCTAAATCTCAAACAGTCTTAAAACTAAACTAAACTTATCGTCTTTACTCAAAATTTGGCGCTAGGATCTAACTAACTATAATTTAAGTAATTTTATAAACTGCTTATGCCTCGTACCCAGAGAAACGATAACTTTGTAGATAAGACTTTTACTGTCATGGCAGACATCATCCTCAAGGCGCTGCCAACTAACAGAAAAGCTAAAGAAGCCTTCGCCTACTATCGCGACGGGATGTCGGCTCAGGGAGATGGTGAGTATGCAGAGGCTCTAGAAAACTACGAAGAGGCGTTAACTCTCGAAGAAGATCCTAACGATCGCAGCTACATCCTCTATAATATGGGTCTGATCTATGCCAGTAATGGCAATGTAGACAAGGCGATCGAACTTTACATCGAAGCGATCGATCTTAATCCCAGAATGCCCCAGGCGTTAAATAACGTTGCGGTAATCTACCACTACGAAGGCGAAAAAGCGAAGGAAGTAGGAAACGTCGAAGAGGCTGAATCTTTCTACGACAAGGCAGCAGAATATTGGAAACAGGCAATCCGTATTGCTCCCAACAACTACCTCGAAGCGCAAAACTGGCTTAAGGTAACAGGGCGATCGGAAATGGATGTATTCTTTTAAGGTGTTGTTAGTTTTAAATAGGGATTGAGAATGGGATCGCTTTTAGCTTTTCCTAAAGGATACAGCTTCGCATATAGCTCTTAGCTTTTAGCTATTGATGTCGAATCGATGCTACTTGATCGCTAATATAACAATCAACCATCAACCATCAACCATCAACAATTAACAATCAAACATGATTGATCGCGAAGAAGTAAGGAAAGTAGCAAATCTAGCTCGGCTTAATATTACCGAGTCGGAAGAGGTGGAATTTACCACTCAACTTAACAGTATTTTGGAGTATTTTGATCAGTTGAGTGAGTTGGATACGACAGATGTAAAACCAACCACTAGGGCGATCGAAACTAGCAATATTACCCGCGTTGATCGCATTACTCCCTTTCCAGATAAAGATGAACTACTAAAGGCTGCACCTGAACAACAGGGCGACTTTTTCCGTGTACCTAAAATTATCAGTAGCGATGACGGTTAAGTTAGGCTAAGAATCTACTTTGACTTGACAGGTGGAATAAAACGAATTTCAATTCTGCGTCTATTCTCATCTGGCTGCCGATCTGCGGTTGCTAGGTTTCCTGAAGGTAGATATAGCTGGGCTGCGGAATATGCCCTAAATTCTACCTTTTGATCTAATCCATTACTTTGTATTTCTTGGACTACTGCTAAGGCTCTCATTAGTCCTAGATCGGCATTAGAACCTGGCTTGAGATCACGTACAGGCTGTTTTCCTTGGGCAACTTCTTCTAGGGTGCGATCGAGGTTACTATTACTACTAATACCGTTTCCTTGTCCGTCTGTGTGTCCTATTATTTGAATGAAATCGATTTCTTTTGATTGTAATATTTTGTTTATTTCAGGAATAATATTGGCAGATATGTGTTCTTTGAATTGTGGATTTAATTCGGCACTACCAGATTGGAATTTGAATTTGCCTGAGTTTTCATCGATGATAATTGGCGAGGCTGA
>JBCBWB010000105.1:0-19027 GCA_039817275.1 Cyanobacteria bacterium J06648_1
CTTTGCTTTGCAGAAAATACAGTATTTTTAAGACTTTATGATTTTATTGCTGCATTTATCTGACTACAAAAGTTAGCACTTGGAATTTATTTCCATACATATACAAGTAAAAAGCGGAATTATAATGCCAGAAACTCTCTTCAAAATTGACTTAACTAAGCCGATGAAAGAACAGGATGTGCCAGGGCATAATCGATGGCATCCTGATATCCCAGCGGTAGTTTCCGTTAAACCTGGCGATGTCTTTCGCATTGAATGTAAAGACTGGACTGATGGGCAAATAAGTAATGATGATGACCCTAGCGATATTGAAAAAGTCGATCTTCGCAAAGTGCATATGCTCAGTGGTCCTATTCGGGTAGAAGGGGCGCAGCCAGGAGATATATTAGTTGTCGATTTATTAGACATTGGCGCGTTACCAGGAGATGAATGGGGTTTTACAGGTATTTTCTCTAGAGATAATGGCGGTGGGTTTTTGACCGAGCATTACCCCCAAGCAGCTAAAGCCTGTTGGGATATTCAAGGAATTTATACCAGCTCGCGGCATATACCTGGAGTGCGCTTTGCAGGAATTACCCACCCTGGTCTAATTGGTTGCGCCCCATCGATGGAATTATTGCAGACATGGAACAAGCGAGAAAGAGCCTTGGTGAGTAAGGGAGGACCCCCTTGGAAACCTGAAATACCACCTTTAGCAGCATTACCCAACCCTGAAGAAGCAGTATTGGGTACTTTGTCGGGTTCGGAATTTGAGCGTGTGGCGGCAGAAGCAGCTCGTACTGTACCTCCTAGGGAACACGGAGGCAACTGCGATATTAAAAACCTGTCTAAAGGTTCTAAAATATATTTCCCTGTCTATGTCGAAGGCGCAAATCTATCCATGGGCGATATTCACTTCTCTCAGGGTGATGGGGAGATTTCTTTCTGTGGTGCGATCGAAATGTCGGGCTATATCGACCTGCATGTAGATATCATCAAAGGTGGAGTAGAGAAGTATGCTATGGTTAACCCGATCTTTAAACCTGGTCCTGTTGAGCCTCACTATTCAGAATATTTAATCTTTGAAGGTATTTCTGTAGATGAATTTAGCGGGGAACAGTATTATCTTGATGCCCACGTTTCTTATCGCAATGCCTGCTTGAATGCCATTAACTACCTCAAAACATTTGGTTTTACGGGAGAACAAGCCTATCTTTTACTGAGTTGCGCCCCCGTTGAAGGTAGAATTAGCGGCATCGTCGATGTGCCGAATGCCTGCTGTACTTTAGCGTTACCGACTGCTATTTTTGAGCAGGATATTGTACCAACGTAACAATATTTTCCTGGGCGAATACTATTCGCCCCTACAGTCAAAATTCATTGTCAATTGCTCATGGAAACGAAATGCCTCTATACGAATATCGCTGTGATCCTTGTGGTGAATTTGAAGCCTGGCGCACCATGGCTGAATATAACGCACCACTGAATTGTCCTCAATGTGACCAAACTGCTACTAAAATCTTTTCTGCTCCCAATATTAATCTTAATTCAGGCAGGTTAAATGCGATCGCCCGTTCCCAATCTGCCGAACCGAGATTGGTAAAAAAAGAACAGAGAGAACCAACCAAACCGAGGTATCAAAGTTCAACTACCAATCGCCCCTGGATGCTTTCTCATGCACCAGAAAGACTTTAATTGCCGAATTTAGAATTCTCTTTTAGCCAGAGGGCGATCGATTCCTGAGTTTCTTCTTCCATCGTTAAGCCCTCCATCTTGACCACAACTTCCATCTCATCTACCGCTAACCAATAGTTATTCAAACCTAAGAAAGTATACATCACCATGAAAGCGGTTCTTTTATTGCCGTCAATAAATGGGTGATTGTTTGCCAAACCATATCCATAGGCTGCTGCAAGATCGAATATCGTTGGATTACCATAGGTAAACAGATGCTTTGGTCTAGCTAAACTCGCACCAAGCAGATTTTCATCCCTGATGCCTGAACTTCCTCCGTGTTGTGCTAGCTGATCCTCATGGATAGCCAAGACTATTTTTTCTGCCACCCAAATTGGTTCTGACTTCATGCCAATTCTTTCATCGCATTTCTATACTTGTGGCTACCTTTTTTATAGATAGACATGGCTTTTTCAAATTCTGGATCGTAAGCAGAGAGTTTTACACCGTCAGGAGTTTCCGTGACAAAAACTATATCTCCTTCACTAACTCGTAATTTTTCTAGTACTTCCTTGGGTATCGTTGCGCCAAGAGAATTACCGACTTTGCGAATCTTAATTTTGTGCATGGTTTTTTGACCTTAAGTAATACAAATATTATAACAAAAGACAACCCTGTTTAAAAAATTGCACCAAATGCTCATGGTCTATGAAATTTTAGGAGGGAAATATTTGATGAGAAAGTCATGTCAGTCGAAAAAAAGCCATGTTGAAAACCATTTTAGAGAAACAGAACAGCTTTTAAGACGAGTTTCACAGGAAGATTTAGCCTATCAGGTGCTTCAACAACGGGAGTAATTAAATCTTCACTAACCTTCCCTATATCTTTGGCAGTTCTATTTACTTCGTCGAATAGCCAAAGACATTAAGCTTTAAAAGCTGAAATTTGAATCTTTTTAAAAGCATGTAACTTGTACCTATAAGTTCTTATTTTAGCCAATAGATAAAGCTATAGTTATTTGCCGTGGTTGAAATCCAATAAATTATTTTCTTTCCCAGAGAAACTTTCTGTCAGACTCTTTAATCGGCACATCGTTAATACTAGCTTCCCGCCGCTTCATCAAGCCATTTTCGGCAAACTCCCAATTTTCATTGCCATAGGCTCGATACCAGAATCCTCCATCGTCATGCCATTCGTATTCAAAACAGACGGAGATCCGATTATCCTTAAAGCTCCAGAGCCTTTTTTTGAGACGATAGTCTAACTCTTTTGCCCATTTGCGTTTGAGAAAAGCAATTATTTCTTCTCTGCCGTTGATAAACTCAGCGCGATTGCGCCACTGAGAATCTATCGTGTAGGCGAGGGCAACTTTTTCAGGGTTGCGACTATTCCAGCCGTCTTCGGCAGCTTGGACTTTGGCTTGGGCGGTTTCTAAAGTAAATGGCGGCAGTGGTGGTTTATTTTCCATTTATCTAATTACTAATTATGTCTGTTAAAAGCGATCGCCAAATAGAAAAAGGAATGAATATTTACTCCTCATCCCTTATCTGTGCTTCTCTAGTTATTTCTTACTGCTGATCAAAGTTACCACTTCTTATAGGGTAAGAATTTACCACACATGACAATCTGAACCCGATCGCCTTTGGGGTCTTCTACTTTATTGACTTCAACCGAAAAGTCGATCGCACTCATGATACCGTCGCCAAATTTTTCATGAACCACAGCTTTGATCGGCATGCCGTATACCTGCATAATCTCATAGAAGCGGTAGATTAGAGGATCGGTAGGGATTTGGGGTTCGAGGGAGCCTTTCAGAGGTGGGACTGTCAAAGCTTCAGCCATTGATTCGGGTAAGCCCAAGGTAGTAACGATTTTGGTAGCTTCCTCGATGCTGGCGCTAGCCTGACGATAGATAACCGAAGCGATCCAGGTTTCATCTAGTCCGACAGCTTTTTCTAGATCCTCAAAGGTGATTCCTTTTTCTTTTTTGGCGGCTAATAGCTTAGTGGTAATTTCGGAAATAGCCATGATTCTTGCTCCTAATTAGATAAACATTGATAGTTGTGTCAGGGCGAACAGCCCTTCGCCCCTACGGTTTGATACGGGCTGCTTCAACCGCCCTGGTTTCGCGATATAAATGGTCTTCCATCTCTTTTTTCAACTTCAGATAGTCGGGATGGTTTTCGACGGTAGTGCGATCGCGAGGGCGAGGGAAAGGCACCTCTAGCACCTGGTCGATTCTGGCTGCGGGACCTTTGGTCATCATGATAATGCGATCGGACAACAGTAAGGCTTCTTCAATACTGTGGGTAATCATGATCGCCGTTTTACGCTGCTGTTCCCAGATCCGCTCGATTTCATCTTGCAGAAAGCCGCGGGTTAGGGCATCTAAGGCTCCAAATGGCTCATCCATGAGCAAAATTTGCGGATTAATCGCTAAAGCTCTCGCTATACCGACTCTTTGGCGCATGCCTCCCGATAGCTCATGGGGATGTTTTTTTTCTGCTCCGGTCAAGCCCACTAGCTGAATATTTTCTTTAATAACCCTCTGCTGTTGTTGAACAGGCATCTTCGGGTAAACAGTTTCCACGGCAAATTTAATATTATCCCGCACCGTCATCCAGGGCATGAGAGCGTAGTTTTGAAATACCATGCCGCGATCTGGCCCTGGTTTATCTACTACCTCTCCATTAATTAAAACTTCCCCACTTGTTGCCGTACTCAAGCCCGCAATAATATCTAGTAAAGTAGACTTGCCACAGCCAGAAGGTCCAATGATTGAGACAAACGTATTATGTTCGATATCTAGATTAATATCTTCAATCGCCATAAAATCAGCGCTTGCCTGCCCCGTCAGTTTATCGAGCCAGCCTTTCCTCCCAGGAAACACTTTGGAGATATGGCGCAGGGATATTTGAGCCTCGGTAGGACTTTCTTGAGTCACAGCTTGATTAGTTGAATATGAAATACTCATGATTGCTTACCAAAAGAAACGATTTTTTCTAGATAGGCAAAGATTTGGTCGAGGACAATACCTACGATGCCAATAATAAAGATCGCCACCAAAATATTCGGAATATAAAGGTTGTTCCATTCATTCCAGATGAAGTAACCTAGTCCAGTACCCAAAAGCATTTCCGCAGCAACGATCACCAGCCAAGATATACCCATGCTGATCCGTAAGCCAGAGATAATATTAGGCAAGGCAGCAGGGATAATTACTTTAAAGATTGTGCGCCAGCGTGATGCCCCAAGGGTTTTGGACACATTTAGATAGCTAGGATCGACGTTTGCAACGCCAAATGCCGTGTTGGTCAGAGTAGGCCAAATACTGGCGATGGTAATAATAAAAATCCCCGTCATCTCCGAATCGCGGAAGATATATAGTCCCAAAGGCAACCAGGCTAGAGGAGATACGGGTTTGAGCAGTTGAAAATAGGGATTAAATGCTTTAAAGGCTACCTTAGAAATTCCCACTAGAATGCCCAAAGGTACGGCAATAATAGAAGCTAGAGTATAGCCGATCGCAACTCTTCTCAAGCTAACTAACAAGTTCCAGCCGATACCCATATCATTGGGCCCATTCTTATAAAAAGGATGAGTTACCCAATACCATAATTCAGTGATGGTTAGAGATGCAGTGGGCATTCCTTTGGCAAATAGCTTCATATTTGCGCCTATTTCCCAGAATGCCAGAAATATTCCTAATGACAGCAGGAACAACAGTAACGCCTGGACATTTTCATTATCCAGTAACTTATTTCTCTGGCTATCTTTAGCTACTCTTTCGCGAACTACAGTCATTTCATTTACCAGTTAACATTTATTATGCTCTAAAGGATTCCCTACGGTCTCAAAGCGATATCCTTTAGGACATTTGTCAGATTTAGTGTTCAATGTTCGCCCTCGACAATAACCTCAACGGGGGGAACCCCCGCAACGGTTTTGTCTCGCAATGTTCAATGTTCAAACGCCGTATTTCTTAATTTGTTCGTCGATGTATTCTTGGGGTTTGGCAGGATCGAAGGTATCAAATTCCAGGGTTTCAGTACGATAAATCTCGGCAGGAGGAGTTTGTCCGACTTCCTCGGCTAATTCTCTAGCCAGATCGGTCATAAAGATTTCTTTGCCTATCTCATCGTATTTATCGGCTGCGATCGCAGTTTCCACCTTGCCATCACCCTGTAAATCCCAACGCACTAGCTGAGAAGAAATCCAGTTAGCAAAGCTTTGCCAAGGATAAGGATCGAAATCAATGCGATCGGGAATAGACTGAGTGTTGCCCAGACCATCATCAAAATTACCTGTTAATACTGCTTCAACGACTTCTGTCGGCTGATTAAGAAAAGCCCTTTCCGAGATTGCCTTAGCAATTTCAGGACGATTAACAGGATCTCTGGCATAGCCCGTAGCTTCGATAATTGCCTTGTTTAAATTTCTAAAGGTATTGGGATTAGCCGAAATCCACTCATCGCTAGCAGCAAAAGCACAGCACGGATGCCCTGGCCATAAGTCCTTAGTCAATTTGTGAATAAAGCCCGCTTCTTCGTATACTGCCCTTTGATTGAAAGGATCTGGCATTAGATACGCATCAATATCTCCTGCTACCAGTTGAGCAATACTATCTGGTGGTGGTACAGCACGAATCTTGACATCTCTATCGGGATCTAATCCTCCCGTAGCCAGGTAGTAGCGGATCAGAAGATTATGCATGGAATAAGGGAAAGGTACGCCAATGACGAACCCTTTAAAATCGGCAGGACCATTGATTTTACCCTTGTATTTATTGGCAACGGTAATTGCCTGTCCGTTGATATTTTCGATACTGGCAAGCTTGACCCCAAAGGAAGCCGAACCCAAGCCCAAGGTCATGGCAATCGGCATCGGCGCTAGCATATGATAGGCATCGAGTTCCCCTGCGATCGCCGAATCTCGAACCGCACCCCAGCTAGGCATTTTAACCACTTCGGCATTGAAACCATATTTTTTATAAAAGCCCAGGGGTTCGGACATAATAATTGGTGTAGCGCAAGTGATCGGAATAAAGCCAATTCTCAAGTCTGTCTTCTCTAAATTATCTGCCCCAACAGGAGCCTCTGTCGTCTCGGCTGGTGGTTCTTCTGCCTGTTTGGGGGCGCAATTGGTTAGGGTTACTAAAGCTGCACCCACCGCTAAATTTCTTAGGAAGCGACGACGACTAAAATCGCTGGCATGAACCACATCGCCAAAGAATTCTCCCGCTTTGGGACCAAATGCAGCGGCAAAAGCATTTTCTATTCCTCCAGCCTGCTTACATAGTTCCAATACAAGCTTTTCTCGTTTAGGATCGCCTTTTCCCGCAACTTTTAACAGCAGAGTCTTACGTAAATCGGCAGCATTAACAGCATCTGCCATTTTAAAGGCATTAGGCTTATAGACACCCATTTTTGCCAGATCGCCAATCATATCTACTGGATCTTTTGGCATATCTTCCGCCATAAATTTCCAGTGATCGGCGGTCATGTGTACCCCGCCACACATCATACAAATCAAATCTATCTCGCTCAGATTTCCTCGTTGGGAGCTTAAGTTACCCCACCTATCTGTAGCGTTTGTACTTGAGGAAATTACCATAACTGTAATAAATATTTTGCTGTTAAGCAATTAGACCATTTTACAAATCCCCAGTTTGTAACATTTTTTACTTAATTTAATTCAAAGGGAAATCCCCTAAAGGATAAATGTAAGATAAGCTAAAAGCCAAATTGCTTAACTTAATAATCACTAATCTATATTTTTTAAATACCGAAAACCATGCTAGTCTAGCGTTAAAGTAATTAAAATTGACTCAACTTCCTGAGTTTGCAATTGCTAACGTTTTGATGCTAGTCAATTCTGCTAACATTTCAGCAATGAGCCAAAAGAAGGTAGATAGATCCGATTTGACTACACAAACTAGATCATAATCTTGCTCGGTTTTTAAGCTGATTAATTATGATGAATTACTGGCGATTTTTGCTTGAAACTTTTTCGTCATAGATGTTCTCTGGTTAGCAACAATTACAGCAATAGTAAAGCCTGATTGTTGTCGATTGTTTGTCAGTTAGTTTGGCTCAGGGATTGCTGGAACGAGAGATAATCCCTTAAGTTTTACTACTAACTAAATCAACAGAAAGGACAAAATTTATAGCAAAAAGGCGCTGTGTTGCATACATACGCCCTTTAACTCAATCAGTAAATGATTGCCAATATTTAACTAGTAAATACAACAGAACAACTCTAAATTCTGTCAGTCATCATCTTCTGCACCGCTTCGGCAATTTGCGCTGGCTGAACGATGGTTAGATTTTCCAGCTTGCCGTTATAAGGAGTGGGAATATCCTGAGAAGATAGACGCAGCACAGGCGCATCTAGCTCGTCAAAAAGCTGCTCGCTAATCAGTGCTACCAATTCTGCACCAATACCGCCAGTTTTCATACACTCTTCGACAATAATTACCTTGTGGGTTTTGCGTATCGACTCACTAATAGTCTCCATATCAAAAGGCTTAAGGGAAATTAGATCGATAATCTCTGGATCATAACCCTGCTTTTCGATTTCTTTCACTGCCTGGGTACAGTGATGACGCATACGAGAATAGGTGAGGATAGTTATGTCCTTACCTTCCTTGACCATTTCCGCCTTATCTAAGGGGAGAACATATTCATCATCAGGCAGATCATCTTTGAGATTGTAGAGTAGAACGTGTTCAAAAAATAACACGGGGTTGTCATCGCGAATGGCTGCCTTGAGCAAACCCTTGGAATTATAGGCTGTGGAACAAGCAACGATCTTTAAGCCTGGTACGGCATGGAAATAAGCCTCTAAACGTTGAGAGTGTTCGGCACCTAGCTGTCTACCCACCCCACCAGGACCACGAATTACCATGGGAATCTTGAAGTTCCCGCCCGAAGTGTAGCGCAGCATCCCTGCATTGTTAGCAATCTGGTTGAATGCCAAGAGCAAAAAGCCCATGTTCATCCCTTCAATGATGGGACGCAAACCCGTCAACGCCGCACCTACTGCCATGCCGCAAAAGCTATTTTCCGCAATGGGAGTATCTAACAGGCGGAGATCGCCATATTTCTTGTACAGATCTTTGGTAACTTTGTATGAACCACCGTAATGTCCGACATCTTCGCCTAAGACGAAGACAGTCTTATCTCTTGCCATTTCTTCGTCCGTCGCTTCTCTCAAAGCGTTAAACATCAAAGTTTCAGCCATGTTAATTTATCCTTAGTCACCAAAAACTAATATTATCACTACCAGATTGTTACCATGTAATTTTATCTTAGGCTTTCTCGGTAAAAGCTCCTAGCCTTACACTCTTCAATTGTTAGTTAAATATGACTTTAGCCACTTTAAATAGTTTTTTGACCAAAGAGGAAGCTCTTGCCTTGATCGACCTGGCGATCGCCCAATCTCAAGCAGACGGGGTTTTTATTAGTCTCAGCGCCAGTGAAACTGCCCTGAGCCGCTTTTCGGAGAATCAAATTAGTCAAAACGTCCGCAAGAACACCTTTAGCCTAACTGTCACCAGCTATTTTGGTAAACGCAGCGCCTCGGCTGCTACTACCGAATTAGACCACGAAGCGATCGCCCAAACTGTAAGACGCGCCGAAGACCTAGCTCGCATTGCCCCCGAAGATCCAGAATGGGTTGAGCTATTGCCGAACCAAACCTATAGCGATCGCCTCCCCGCTTTTGATCAGGCTACCGCTACTCTTTCGCCTCTTGCCAAGGGAGAAATTATTCAGGAGGTCTGTTCTTTAAGCCAGGATGCAGGGGTAAACGGCTCGGGAACGCTCAGTTTTAGAGTGTCTTTGGGGGCGATCGGTAACTCGGCTGGTTTACGAGGCTGCGATCGCACTACCGAAGCGGACTTTAGCTATACTGCCAGAATTGATAATGGCTCTAGCTGGAATCGCTGCACCGCTAGTCGGATTGATCAGCTACCAGTCAAGGATTTGACCCAGAAGGTAATCGAACGAGCGACCGCTTCTCGTAATCCCCAAAATATCGCACCAGGGGACTATACCGTTGTCTTTGAACCTGCCGCCTTTGCGAGCCTCCTACCCTGGGTCGTTTGGAATCTGGATGCTCGTGCTGCTGATGAAGGACGCTCATTTATGTCTCGTCGGGATGATGCAGGTCAGCCAATGGGTAATAAGGTCGGAGAACAGCTATTTAACCCGATTGTTCAGGTAGAGCGGAACCCTGCTCATCCATTACTACAGAGCGATCGCTTTTTTGGCAACGGCTTGAGTAACAATCAGTTAGATATTATCAAAAATGGTATTTCCCAAACACTCTCCTACAGTCGCTACTGGGCAAAAGAACAGCACCGCGAACCGACAGGAGCAATGTATCCGATTGTGATGGCTGGTTCAGATCAAACTGTTGCCGATCTAATTGCCTCGACGGCAAGAGGAATCTTGGTAACTCGCGCCTGGTACGTCCGCTATGTTAACCCTCGTACCCTTGAAGTGACGGGCATGACCAGAGACGGTACTTTTCTAATTGAAAACGGTAAGATATCCCATCCAGTCAAGAATCTGCGCTTCAACCAATCTTTACCCACCATGCTCAATAACGTGGTGGCAGTAAGCAAAGCCCAACGCTGTGGCGGAAGTGTTATTCCTGGCTGTAAGGTCGAAAACTTCCACTTTAGCAGCATCACCGACAGTATCTAGTCGAGCTTTCATACTTTAAATTTTGTTCCACTCTTATCCCTTTTTATCCCTGATTAACTTATGTCTCCCACTGCTTTAATTACTGGTGCATCCCAAGGCATCGGTCGAGCGACTGCCCTATTATTTGCGAAAAATAACTACGACCTGATTATTACGGCTCGTACTAAAGATAAGCTCGAAGCTGTTGCTGATGAAATCAGATCTCTCGATCGCCAAGTGTTGGCAATTACTACGGACGTGAGCGATCGCACTGCCGTATCTTCTCTCATAGATCTGGGCATAGAACGTTTTCAGGCGATCGACGTTTTGGTGAACAATGCGGGTATCTGCATGACCGCACCGATGGCTAAAACCACCCTTGAAGACTGGGAGAAGATTATCAACGTCAACTTATGGGGCTATATCTATACAATCAATAGCTTGCTGCCCCATTTCTTGACTAGAAAACAAGGAAATATTATCAACGTTGGATCTTTTGGCGGCAAAGTCCCCCTGCCCAATATGACCGCCTACTGTACCAGTAAATATGCCGTGACGGGCTTGACGGAAACTCTCCGCATTGAATTAGAGCCTCAGGGTATTCATGTTTCAGGCATACACCCCAGCGTTACCAATACCGACTTTCTCGAACGTGCAGTCTTTAAGGAAAGTGACCCCGCCCAAATGAAGCAGGTATTATCCAGCCCCCTTACCAGTCAGCCAGAAGATGTCGCCCAAGCTATCTGGAATGCAGTTAAACAGCCACAAACAGAGGTTGTAGTCGGCGCTGCCAAAATCCCGACTCTTTTACACCGTTTCTTTCCTGGTATTACCCAGGGACTGATGCAATTGGCAACTAAGTCATAAGCAACGGGGCTGTAGCTTTTCAAAACCAAAGAAAAATAACTATCGCCCTGGTCATACTCTAATTGTGCAACGCCCTAACAACTAACAACTAACAACTAACAACTACGAGCTGATTACTTTTCGGCTCTTAATCTTAGAATCAGTAAACAGCTAGTGATTATTAATCCAGGCGTTAGCCAATCTCCCCAACGCACATATGGGGTTTTATTTTGCCGACGGTAGATAGTACCAGCATGAATAGCATACTGGTTAATCTGAGAGATCCACAGGGTATTGCCATGAGGATCGACGATCGCACTGTATCCTGTATTAGTTGCTCTTGCTGCCCAACGATCTGTTTCGATCGCTCGCATTACGTCATGAGCATGATGCTGAGTCGGCATGGTTACACTGTAATGGGCATTATTAGAAGCGGTAATGATAAATTCTCCTCCTGCATTTGCCTGTCGCCAGAAGTGTTGGGGAAATGCTGACTCGTAGCAAATAGCCACAATTGCCCTACCGAAAGGTGTCTCGAAGATCTGCTCTGGCTTTCCTGCTGCTAGATGAGCATTGAGGGGAGATAGGCGATCAATCACTTTGCCCACTATTGATTCAAAAGGAATATATTCTCCCAAAGGTACCAGCTTATATTTGTCATAGCGGCTGTAGGTTTTTCCTTCTCCTGTCAGGGTAAAGATACTGTTGGTATAGCTGCTGCCATCTCTGCCGTTGGCACCTACCCAAGCTGGTACTCCAGCCGCAACTACTGCCTGATAAAAGCTCGATGCATCAAGCACATCTTCCCAGTAAAAGGGCAGAGCAGTTTCGGGAGTCAAAACTACATCGACTCCTTGTTTCGCTAATCTTTGGTAGCCAGAAGTATAGCCAGCGATCGCCTTACGCCAGCCAGCGGAATAAAGCTTGATTTCGTTCGCAATATTTCCTTGAATAATACCAACCTCAAAAGGCGTAATATTGTCTTGGGCTAGGGGTATTCGATATAGAAAATAGCCCGCCAAATGGCTAACCAGCAAAATAATTACAGGAGAAATCAGATAAATTGCTTTGAGATAAATTACTTTGCGGCTTGAATTGTCACAATTACGCCAATACAAAATTGCCTCGGCAATTAGACCATTAACCAGCAAAATTAGAGCAGTAACTGTATTGATTCCTGAGAGTTTGCCTAACTGTAAAACAATTAAATTATGCGGGCTTTGGGTATAGGCGATCGCCGGCCACCATAGAGGTGTATAGCTCCAAACTGTTTCTAATCCACACCACAAAGCAGCAGCAACTATAACTGAGGCGACACTGCCAGTTAAATCGCGGCGTTTTAGATTACGATTGATTAAGGTGAATAAAACTGCCCAACTGACAACAACTCCCGCACCCCATAAAGTAATAAAAACCCAGCAAAAAATAGCGATCGCAATACTGGCTAGCCAAGGCACACCCATCCAGGTTAGAGGATGTACTCCCGTAATCCAAAATAAAGCCAGACCATCATAACCAAGTCCCCAAAATAGAGCCAGAATAGCTATCTGCTTGACCGACTTTTGCTCTTTGATTAAAATCCATAAAGGCACAAGGGCAAACCAAGCCAGATACCAAGCATTAAAGGGCGCTGGTGCTAAACCCATTAGAATACCGCTTGCTAGGGAAAGGAAAATAGGCTTAGTTTTACGGAGCATAATATGGTGGTCAAAGTCAATTTTTATCAAACGCCTGGTGTGAATTAAATAAAATAAAACATTTAATGTCCTTGTCTACCGTACAGAATTTATCTTCAAATGCAATATCAATATTGGGGGAACTTTCCCTCAACCCCCCAATCTCGCGCATTACATGCGGCGAACTATGCGCCTTTGTTTGCGCCTTGCGGCGAACGGCGCGTTGCGCCAGCGTTGCGAAGCAACTTTGAGGCGTTAGCCTCTGTGGGTCGCTCGCCTGATGGGGACGTTACGACTTCCCCATATGCGAAGCGGCACCCTTTAGGGTGCCCCTCCGTACAAGAGTATTACTTGTCGGCTTGATGAAATTTGACATTTGAAACTATTTCTTAAATATCTGAGAAAAATTGCGTTCATCGAAGTTCAACGGAATTGACAAGTACCCTTTACGCCTATAAATGGTCAGAATTTTAGAGGTTTGTGTTGTCAAGTAAATTCACACCAGACACATCAAGAATATTAAGCTGGTCTAAATATCCAATCTAAATCTAAGTTTAAACAGCATTCAAACAGGAATTACAGTTTTATTCCGCTATTTTTAGCTATTTTTAGCCGCATTCTAAATTAACTACTCCCCAGCATTTTTGTACTTTTGTAGCCGAGTTTACCAAATATCACTCTGAATAATTAAAACAAAATTAATTTGCGCCGAATGTAGCCCCCTAGACAGATTGACTCTTTATTGAGATTCTATAAGTTTAGTTACATATAAGTAAAACTTGAGATGGCGGCGCCTTTTGTATAGTAGTAGGATGATAATCAACCATGCAGTATCGACAATTAGTAGGCGAACTCAATCAGAGGAATCAACATAGACAGTTTATGGTTTCTAAAACTCATGAAATTATTGCTGTCAATTACCAACAGGAGCGCCTATTTAACTGCTTGTGTTTGAGTGTGGTCAAGTATCGGCTAAATCTTGACCTATTTATTGAGGAAAATTCTCCTAATCATCGTTTTCCTGAGAATTTTAGGTAAAAGCTAAAAAATGCACTGACAACAAAATATCCAGGTTATGGTTAGAAGAGACTATCTGTCTTGCGCCAGATGGTGTGGCAAACGGCAGAAATCTAAAGTCTTATAAGTTAAAATTAACTGTCTAAGTAATTGCCCAAATTGTCTCAAAATCACCACCAGACTAGATGAAGTTTGTCTCCGATCCCGATATCGCCGTTAAAATTGATCGCATGAAGCATCGGGTTCGCTGGCAAGAAAGCTCGATTCAAGAAAAAGCGATCGCCCAAACAAAGCTCGTCATTGATGCAGCAGATACCGACAATCCTAATTTTTCCTTTCTCGTCATTGGCGACAGCGGCTGTGGTTCCCACCTCAAGCATCAACCGCAACGTCGTATAGCCGAGATGATGCTACAGCATGAGTCATCCCGCTTTACAGTTCATACAGGGGATGTGGTATATCACGTCGGCTCAAGTGAATATTATCCGCAAAACTTTATCATTCCTTATCGGGAATTCTTAGTCGGTGGTGAGCAACCCCAGCAGCTAGAATACAATCGTCTTACTTTCAAATCGCCCTTTTTTCTGGTTCCAGGCAACCATGACTATTACGATCTGCCTTTGATCTACGGCATCTTAGCCCAAGCTACCTGGCTACCTCGCCGTCTCCTGCGGGGACGAATTGACCTTGATGTGGGCTGGCATGGTTCCAATCAGGGAGATGCTTATAGCAGGGCATTTCTGGACTATTTAGCGGCAATTAAAAGTGAGGCTCATCTCAAACATCATTTGGATACACACTACACAGGAAATCATGCGGGCGATCGCTGTTTAAACTATCAGCCAGGCGAGTTTACTCGTTTACCCAACCGCTACTATACTTTCCGCTATGGGGGCATCGACTTTTTTGCCCTGGATTCTAATACCTTTAATCAACCCCTCGTTATTCCCGATACCGAAGAGGGAGCGCAACAAAGAGATAAACTGCTAGATCGTTTGAGCAAGCTAGAAGAGAGAGAACAGAAAATTCAGGACAAAATAGATCGCCTTAATCCTAACGACAGCGAACAAGCCGAACAGATCGATGATTACTACGCCAAACTAGAACACATTGCCGAAAGCCAACGGGATATTACCAAGCAGCTTAACCAGGAGCAGCAAACTACAGACTGGGAGCAGCTTCAGTGGTTTAAAGACAGTTTAGTGGCATCATGGCAGGATGGAGAGGCAAGGGGCAGAATCGTTTTCTTCCATCATCCGCCCTATGTGACCGAAAAGACCAAATGGCATCAGGGACAGACTTTAGCCGTGCGCGATCGCCTGCGTCAAGTGTTTGATGAAGCCGTAGCCGAACTGGGTATGCTACCCGAAGGTAGATCGATTGTCGATGTTGTCCTGTCGGGACACGCCCACTGCCTAGAGCATCTCCAAACCAAAGATACGGGATATGCCGACTCCTATATCAACTGGATTGTCTGCGGTGGTAGTGGTCATAGTCTACGTCGCCAGCGTCAGGAGGGGACGGTTTTGTATCAAAATGCCGACTTAGATAGCGAACCAATTGGGCAATCACACTTATATGTTGGCAGACACGGCAGCAGAACCAATCGTAAACGTCCCTATTCCTTCCTTCGGATTGATGTTCGGGCAGGGGAGAAGCCTCAATTTACGGTCAATCCCTACGTAGCGGAAAGACATCAGGGTCAATGGCACGAATACGCAATCGATCCCTTTGTGATTTAGGGTCGTAATTTGAGTATTATCGAACAGAACTGTAAAATCGACAACACTTGCCGAAAATATCAGCTTCCCAAGACAAATATGGCAAGATAAAGCTAATTTTATCCTGTTTGACCAACGGTCACAGCACAAAGGCGCATAGTTCGCCGCATGTGTCCGTCGTTTTATATGCGGAGCGGTATCCTTTAGGACGGCGGAGTAATCTGTGACTAATATTTAGAGGATCAATTGAACCCATCTATTTATTAGGAAAAATAACCAAATCTTCTCATCGTATATTTATAACTATCACCATGACGATATTGTTTTATTACTAACTATTAGTCAACAGATTCTTGACGTTCTTAGAGTCCCTAAATACGATCCAAATATATGTAAAGTATTATGGGATGAAATATACCGAATATGGAAAAGAGCCTGTCTTTCCTGATTTTAATCTGTATTGGAGTTGCTTTTCGGACAAAAGTTAGTAACAAAGAGCAAGTAGGCACGATTAAAAATTTAATCTTAACTATCGCTCTGCCTGCGGTAATTTTATCGGCTTTATTAAAAATCAATCTATCCGCCTCACTCATCTATCCGCCGCTGTTAGTTTTGGGCTGCAACTTTTTGATGTTTTTATCGGTACTCTATTTGCTGCCTATTTTTATCAAACGGAAAGTAAATACCGATAATCGGCGCACATTGATGTTGCATTTTGCCATCTTTAGCCCCCTATCTTTCCTGCTTTCCTTTTCTAGTCGAATTTGCCGATCAGGATAGTATTGGTATCGCCGCGGTTGGCGATACGGGAAACAAGCTCTTTATTTTGATTTTCCTCTACTTTTTGGCAATGTATTGGACTTACGGCAAAAAACTTACAGTGCGAACCGAAAATCAAAGTTCCCCAGGATCGGGCTGGAAAAAACTAAGGGATGTACTATTACAGCCGATCAACTTTACTCTAATCGTGGCGCGGTCTGCCAGCTTATTGGTTACAGGCTCGAAGCTTTACCGACCTACTTTCAGGATAGCCTACTCTATCTCCGTAATCTTTTAACTCCCTGTATCTTGATCTTTATTGGTTTGGCAGTGAGGGTTAAAGGTAAAGAATTTCAGCTTATTTTGGGCTTGCTGCTTTGGCGATCGGGAATTGCTTTTATCATTAGCGCGATCGCTATTGCAACACTAAACCTAAGTTCGATCGCGACGATTATGCTAATTGTGGCATTCCCCCAAAGTTCCTGTAATTTCTTACCCTATACTCAAATGAGCGTTTTCTATGAGTTTGATCGCCGACGCAGAAAAGTATTTAATCCAGATTTGGCTTTATCTTTGCTCGCCATCTCCCTGCCTTTTTCCTCAATGACTATTGTGGCGGTTTACTCTGTGGGTGATTTCTTTACTACTCCCATTAACCTTTTAGGAGTCAGCGCGATCACCTTTGTACTTTCCTTAGCCTTACTCCGCCAGCCAGAATTTCTCCAGAAGAAAGTAGCTAGTGCGGCTAATTCTGAATCAGGTAATTAAGTAGCTTGGCGCTAGCTCTTACCATCAGCTGTCTACCGTCAACCTCGCTTCTATCCAGAAGGGGGTTTTTTGATTACCAACTCTAGTTAATCATACGGTGGCGATCGCCTTGTCGCTCAAAAGTATTATTCAATACATAGACTAGAGGGGGATGTATCAATATTTACTTTGCGAGATGATATTTAAGATGTTTTTCCCGAACCAAACGCGATGACTACCGCTACCCAACCATTTGCCAATCGCCTTGCTGTTGTTTTTGATTTTGATGAAACTTTAGCCACCGATACTCTAGTGCTCTTGCTAGAAGATCTGGGATTAGATGCCAAACAATTTAAACAAGAGCGAGTTAAACCTTTGGTAGATGATGGTTGGGATAAATATATTGCCAGAGCGTATTGCTTAGTTGAAGAATCAAAGCAGCGAGAGGGTAAGGACAAAATCACTCAAGCAAGACTAGCTAAAGTTGGTCGGGAATTAAAGCCTTTTAAAGGTGTTCCCGAAATGTTTGATCGCCTACGCCAGTGTGCTGCCGATGTAGTGAAAGATGTTGAAATTGAGTTCTACCTCATCTCTGGCGGCTTTATCGAAATGGCTCAAAATACCTCTTTTGCCAGTAACTTCAAGGCTATGTGGGGCTGTCGTTTTCACTATGGAGAAGATGGGGAGATTGAATTTATCAAGCAGCAGATGACTAATACCGAAAAAACTAGCTATCTATACTATCTTTCTAAAGGTACGAATACAGAAAAAGAAAAAGACTTGATGTACGCCTACACAGACATTGCTGAAGATGAGCTACGTATTCCTCTTACCCAGGTAATCTATGTCGGTGATGGTGCTTCTGACGCTCCCTGTTTTGCCGTGATTAACCAAGCTGGCGGAATTGGGATTGGCTTATATAAAGAAAACGACATCGATCGATGGTCAGAACAGGAAAAAATGGGCATTAGTCAAAGAGTAGCTAATATTGCCTTCCCAGACTATGGCGAGAACTCAGAATTGATGCAGTCCTTAACCTTAGCTGTTGAAGGTATTTGCAAGCAAATTGCTTTGCGTCGTTTAGGTGCTGGTAAGTAAATTTTTCAGTCGAGCAATCTATCTTAGACTACTGAGCAAAAGCGATCGCTCTACTCTTTGACTAGTAATCAGTCATTAGTCATTAGTCATTAGTCATTAGTCATCATCGACCCAAAGTCAATTCTTCCTTCTTGCCCAAAATTCCTTGAGGTCGCCACACCATCAGGATCATCAGAATTAAACCAATTACCATGATGCGGAAGGCACCCTCTTGCGAACTGCTAAACCAGCCCAGCTTTGGCAGATAAAAGCGAGTCAGAGCATCATATGCCCAAAAGATAATCGCTCCCAACAACGCCCCAGGATTTTTACCAGCTCCGCCCAAAACTACCATTGTCCAGACATTAAACGTGATCAGGGTTTCAAAGTTTCTGGGGTAAATTGTCGTTAGTTGCCAAGCATAAAACGACCCGGCAATACCTGCGATCGCGCCACCGAGCATAAATGCCTGGAGTTTATACCAGAAGACGTTCTTACCCAAGGCGGTGGCGATTTCTTCATCCTCGCGAATTGCTTTTAAGACTCGTCCCCAGGGTGATTTTGCCAATAGCTCTAAACCCCAGTAGACAATGGCGACGGCATATAGCACCAGCAGCATCAATCCTGCTTTGTAGTGGTAGTCTAGCAATGCAGCACAGCCGTTAAGATAAATAGCCAGGATCGACCCTAAGCCGATCACTCCCCAAATAACTAGACTCCATATCTTAGTAGGCTGATAACTTTTGCCTTTAATCTCCTGACCTTCGCGCCATTGCGATCGCAAACCTCGCCACAGTAGCCAGGCGGCAAAGATAGCCAGCAATGTCAGCAGACCAATCAA
>JBCBWB010000106.1:0-18731 GCA_039817275.1 Cyanobacteria bacterium J06648_1
GTTTACAGCTTGACCATCAATATCTCCATCCTGATGTTTCTGGTGCAAACTCTGGCGGGCTATCCCCTAGCTCTGTTTTTTGGCGAGCCGCTGGTGTTTCCTCTTACTGCCTGCACCGCCCTGGTATTTTTAGTGGGTGCGGGGGCTGGTTCTCACGGAGCAGTATTACAGCGGCAAATGAAGTTTCGGGCTTTGGCAATATCGGAGGGACTAGCTGGGGTAACTCGGTTTAGTAGTATTCTGATTGCGGCAGCCTGTGGTTTAGGAGTCTGGTCATTTGCCATTTCTGAGGTAGCCATGGCGGTGGTGGATTCCCTGGGTAAACGCTGGTTTAGTCGGTATCCTTTCCAATACAGTCTAATCCCCGATGCCGTAGCCATTGCTGAGGTAAAAAGCTACATCACCCAAATTATCAACGTCAATCTGGCTCTCTATCTCAATACTAACGGCGACAACTTCATCATTGGTCGCTGGCTAGGAACCAAAGCCTTGGGCTACTACAACCTGGCTTATCAGCTAGCGATGCTGCCCCTATTTGCCCTCTCTAAGATCAACCAGGTCAACTTTTCCGTTCTGTCCCAAAAAGACCACGATCGCAAATTAAGCTATCTGGTCAAGTCTCTCGAACTATACGGGGTATCTTATACTCTGCTCTACGGCATTGGCTATTTAATCTCTCCTTGGCTCATTCCCCTCGTTTACGGACAGGAGTGGACTCCTGCGGTGGTGCTGTTTCAGATTGTTTTAGTTTATGCCTATGCTCGTGGCTTTATGTACATTTTGGGTACGGCATTAAATGCGATTGATCGCCCTGGGGTCAATGCCGCAGTCAACTGGATTTTAGTTCCCTTGGCGATACCTGCCTTTTTAATTGGGATTAGACTTGGAGGACTCAACGGTGTGGCGATCGCCGTTTCCCTGGCTTTGGGGGTACTTGGTAGTCTGATCTTCTTCTGGGTATTGAGTCGTACTGCCCACTGGAGTTTAACTACCCTCATTCAGCCCGTCATTCCTCCTACTTTAGCGATTTGTTTGGCGATCGCTATTGCGACGAGAATCCCCAATCTGACCTGGTACAGCATATTTTTACAGGTAGGAATGCTAGTAGTTATCTATACAATGGCGCTACACCTATTTTCTCAGGGTAGAAGCTCCCGTCTGGTGTTGAAATTGGCTCATTCTGTGGGGGGAAAGTAGATCGCGTTGTGAGTCAGATCTACCTCATTCCATGCCAGATGTTTAATGACCCAGAGCTTTCCGTTATGAAGTTAGAGAAGCTATAAAAGATCTAGAATATGTTCTAATTTCTATTTTAATATGTTTGGCAAGCGAGAGATTGTCTGGGTTTCTGCTGTTTTTCTATTTTGTGTATGTTTAATTTCCCCTCCTTTTCCTGCTCTACGTAAAAAACCTAGACAGACAGTTCATAGTTTTAATTCTGGTTCCGCTCAAGATTATTTAGAACGGGGTAATTTTTACTTCTACCAAGGAAAATATGACTTAGCGATCGCTGACTATAATCAAGCAATTCAAATTGACTCCAATTATCTTCATGCTTATATTGCCCTAGCTAATGTTTATGCTAAACAAGAAAAATATCAACTAGCTATAATTAATTACGATCAAGCTATTGCCATTGATCCTAGCAACATAGACTCTTACTATCGCCGAGGATATTATTACTTTGACAATCAAAAATATGAACTAGCTATTTCTGATTCTACTCAAATAATCAAGCTGAAGCCCGATGCCTATGATGCTTATAACCTTAGAGCCATTTCTTATGGTGAACAAGGCAAAGACAATTTGGCTATTGCTGATTTAAACAAAGCGCTTCAGATTAACAATTATTATACTTATGCTAATCATAACCGAGGTAACTTTTATTTTGAGCAGGAAAAATACGGACTAGCTATTATTGATTATTCTAAAGTAATTGAAGTTAACAATTACAATTCAGACGCTTATTTGAGCAGAGGCAATGCTTATCTCGCACAGAAAAAGTACGAACTAGCTATTGCTGACTACAGCAAAACGATTGATCTTAATTCTCGTAATGCTGATGCTTATCATAATCGAGGCACTGCTTATCTAGAGCAGAAGCAATACGAATTAGCGATCGCGGATTACAACAAAGCGATTCAACTTAGTCCTGATGCTGCCGATACTTACAACAATCGAGGTAATACTTATCTAGAACAGAAAAAATATCGACTAGCGATCGCTGACTATAATCAGGCTAAATCTTTACTGATATCTCAAGGCAAAATAACAGAAGCGGCAGAGATTGAGCAAACTCTAAAATCGTTGAGTCAGTAGAGAGCTGCCAGAAGCTAGATTAAGTCCAGTAACTATCAAGATTTTACGCTGTTTATTTATTTTTAAAGATTACAAATGCACCTGAAGTCAGATAATTTATAAATCAATTAATAGGAAGCAGCTAGAACCAATGCGCGATTTATATCCCCCAATTGAACCCTATAACCAGGGTAAGCTTCAGGTTTCCGAGCTACATACTATTCACTACGAAGAGTCGGGCAACCCCCAAGGCAAGCCCGTAATTTTTCTCCATGGTGGTCCTGGGGGTGGCATTACGCCGATGTATCGTCAATATTTCGATCCTCAGCGGTGGCGCATTGTGATCTTCGACCAGCGGGGTTGTGGACAAAGTACTCCCTATGCCGAATTACGGGAGAATACCACCTGGGATCTGGTAGGAGATATCGAGCGGCTGCGGCAGAAATTGCAGATTGATCGCTGGGTTGTCTTTGGGGGTAGTTGGGGCAGTACCCTCGCGTTGGCTTATGCTCAGACCCATCCTGAATCCTGCAAGGGTCTGATTTTGCGGGGGATCTTTATGCTCCGTCCCGCAGAAATTCGCTGGTTTTATCAGGAAGGAGCCAACCACATTTATCCCGATGCTTGGCAAGAATATCTCAAGCCGATTCCTCTTGAGGAGCGAGGAGATCTATTAACGGCTTACTATCAAAGATTGACCAGTGAAGACCGAGACGTGCGGTTAGAGGCAGCTCGCGCCTGGTCGGTATGGGAAGCCAGCACCAGCAAGCTTATTCCTTCTCCCGTAAGCAAGCAGCGTTTTGGTCGGGCAGAATTTGCCGAGGCTTTTGCGCGGATCGAGTGCCACTATTTTGTCAATGGGGGATTTTTTGAGCGTGAGGATCAGCTACTAGCCAATGTCGATCGCCTGAGCCATTTACCAGGAGTTATCGTTCAGGGACGCTATGATGTGGTTTGCCCCATGATTAGTGCCTGGGAGCTACATCAGGCTTGGCAGTCGGCAGAATTTATCGTCATTGATGATGCGGGACATTCTGTCTCTGAGCCAGGAATCAAAGATGCTCTAATTAAAGCCAGCGATCGCTTTGCGGCACTTTAATCACGGCAAAATTACTAGTGATCATTACCATCACGATTCGGGAATTAGTTGATCTAAACCTCAATTGGTTGATAATCAAAAGCCTGAAAATCTCTAGCAAAGATTTGATTGACGATCGCGATCGATTGACTGTCATAATAGGAAAGGTAATCTTGCCGATCCCGCCTGTAGGTACTAGAAACCTTTTGGGGCATCTGCGACAGCTGTTCGGCATTAGCTACATTGCTGATGTGCTGAAGATCTGCCTGTAAATTCTCAAATCTACCAATAAAATCAAACTTGATCTGGCGATCATTTTCAATAAAGCTATATTGATCTGTGGCACCCCATACTTTTTCGGTTAGCTGTGGGTTGTGGTTCACAATCTGATCAATAAATAAGACAAAGTTTTTGAATCCGCCGTCGGGATACATCTCATAGAAGTACTGGGAATCTAGCTTTTTATTCAAGACTCCTCGCAGAGCAAACTTTAGTTTGTTGTCCCAAGTATCGGGCAGATTTCTGCGAGCAGAACTATAAAAATTATTCCAGATTGACAAAACCCAAGAGTAAGGATTTCTCACAAACACAAACTTAAGATAGTCGTCCAAGTTTAGATCTATGTCAGATTGCTCCAGAACAGCAAGAGCCTCCGCAAACTTGGAATGTTGTCGGCGATCAAAGTGCCAAGACTTTTGCCAGCGATCTCCCGATGTTTGGGGGTTTTTGTGGCGAAATTCCTCGCTAATGTAAGGTGCAAGCAAAGAAGTTATGCTTGACCCTCCTGTTTTATAGATATGGACAAAAAGTAGTTTCTTAGAATCAGCAATAATCATGTTGATAAATCTAAAAATTATTGATTACTCGGCATCAAATTCGAACATCTTCCCAAAACATTTTTGTAGCCTAGTTAAAGTAGCTCAGTAAAAATAGAAAGTTCGATTGAGCAACTAGCTTTAACCAGAGGATGAAAGTGGTTCGATTGGGCAAATTAATCGTTTTACTGCGTTATAACTAGAAAAATAGACCATCTAGACTATGATATCTCAACTTAAATGTTTGCTTTAACCAAAAACACTTCTCGCCAAAGAGAAATTGCTGAAGTAGTATTTCGCAACGGCTGGGACTATGCGCGGGGATTGTTGACTGGTGATAAGGCGGATGAACCTCGTCTTCCCTCCCCGGAAATCCTCCGCAATGTTCTGATTGAGCTGGGTCCTGTTTATGTCAAGTTAGGTCAACTTCTTTCTACTCGTCCCGATTTGCTGCCTGGTCGCTATGTGGAAACCCTAACCGATCTCCAGGCAAATGTTCCCCCCGTACCTTGGGAACAGGTAGAAGCCCTAATTCGGCAAGAGCTGGGCCAACCCATTAACGCAGTTTTTAGCAATATTGACCGTAATGCGATCGCCGCTGGTTCGATTGGTCAGGTATATAGTGCTGTCTTGGTAAGCGGTCAGCAGGTGGCGCTCAAGGTTCAGCGCCCAGGTATTGATGTTGTGGTAGCCCAGGATATCTCTTTGATCAAAAGTCTGGCAGAGCTGGTATCCCGTACTGAATTTGGTAAGAATTTTGATATTGTCGGACTGGCAGAAGAATTTAGCGGGGCTTTGCAGGCAGAATTAGACTTTACGAGTGAGGCAGAATACACGGCGCAGCTGAGGGCAAACCTTGCCGATACAGATTTGTTTGATACGACTCAGTTAGTTGTCCCCCAGATCTTTAACGAGCTAACCACGACTAAGCTACTGACGATTGAATGGCTCGATGGTGTACCAATCTTGGAGGCAAAGCTCCCCCCCAGTCGGGCTGATAAAGATGAAGCCAGCCAGCGTAGTGAGCTAACCACCGTCTTATTTCGTGCCTTTTTTAAGCAGGTTTATATTGACGGTTTTTTTCATGCCGATCCCCATCCAGGCAACATCTTTTATCTCCAGGATGGTCGTTTGGCGCTGCTAGACTGCGGCATGGTGGGTCGTCTCGACCCCCGCACCCAGCAAATTTTAACCGAAATGCTCTTGGCAATTGTCGATCTCGATGGTCGTCGCTGTAGCCAGCTAACCTTAGAATTAGCCGAAGGTGGTCAACAGGTCAACCTCAATCGCCTGACCAGTGATTACGATATTATGTTGCGCAAATATTATAATCGCAGCATCTCCCAGATTAACTTTAGCGAGGTGATCTACGAGGTGTTGCAGGTGTCCCGCAACAATAAGATTCGGCTACCCAGCAATATGGGTCTGTATGCCAAAACCCTCGCCAACTTAGAAGGAGTCGCCAGAGGATTTTATCCCCAGGTCAATCTTCTAGATCAAATTAGACCTTTAATGGCGGATGTTTTTCGTCGCCAGCTATTGGGGGAGCGACCCGAAGAAACCCTGCTGCGTATTGGTTTGGACTTTAAAAGTCTGTCTTTGCGATCGCCTCGTTTGGTCGAACTATTGCTCGATCGCGTCACCTCCGAAACCCTCAAGTGGAACATCAATATTCCTCGCCTAGATATCTTGGCAGTCAGCCTAGAAGATTCGGCTAATCGTCTCTCTTTTAGTATCTTAGTGGGTTCCCTAATAATGGGGGCGGCGATTATTTCTACTGGCTCGGCAACCACTCAGGTTTCTTTCCTCAGCAACGTCCTCTTTGCCGCCGCTTGCCTGCTGGGACTCTGGCTGATTCTCAGCATTTTGCGATCGGGAAAACTGAAATAACGATTTTGGTCGCTTTTATTGTTTTGCACAGTAAGGAAAATTTTATCCTGCTAACTTTGGCGCTGAAAACTGACCTTGACAATCAGGTTCTGTTTTTCCGAACCGACTTCACTAAAAATTTATATTGATGCAGCTAGCTTTATTTAACTGCTTTTCTCCAACCAGATACACTAAAGTCTATGTTCTCAAACCTTGTCTTAGCTAGAGTTATCCAGAACACCACGATTTTCTTGCCGGCCTGACCTGCTCCTAATAATTTTCTGCTGAATGCTCAGGGTATAAGAATATATACTTAGATTTTACTTATTAGTATTATGATCGTTCTTAGCCACCAGGCAGATTGCCAGGATAAGCAACCTGCCCAGGAAAAAGGACAGTATCATGCTCCGTCTTATCGTTTGATGCTCAACTCATAGTCATTTTATCTCCGTGACCAGCAAGCAACAGTTGACTCGATGGATGGGCTAAAATTCTCATCCTCCGCAATCAGCTCTATTTAGCCGATCAATCTAAATCTGGATTTGCCTTTTCCCATCACCGAAATTAGAACGATAGGTCAAGACGGATCACTCAAAATTTAATTTACCTGTTTTTAAAAAATCGCTAATAAAGTTTAATTTAGGAATTGAAAATGAGGCTTAAGAAGCTTAGTTCGGAGCGAATAACCTTTGATAAAAAATTGCTTAATCTAAACAACCGTCATTTCTTCCTGTTCGACGGCTTAATTTTTTGCCTAACTCCCCTATTGGCGATGATCTTACGCCTAGATGATTTGGCGGCAATCCAATACTATTCTACTGGTTTGGTGGTTGCCACGATTGCTTTTTCGATCATCAAGCTGCTCGTCTTTACCATTGGCGGATTTTATAAGCGTTACTGGAAATATGCCAGTATTGACGAACTAATCGAGATTGCCGCTTTGACGACCACAGCGGTGGTGAGCGAAATTATCCTGTTGAGCATAGTACAGTACACCATTGGTACTGAAGTAGAACTATATTTAGTTCCGCGTTCGCTACCGTTGCTAGACGGTATTTTGACCTTCGTGCTGATTGGAGGAGTTCGCTTCAGTATCAGAGCGGCAGAGCGTAAAAGCCAAAAACGCAAGAACTTCTATAAACGCGATCGCGTCTTGATCGTCGGCGCGGGAGATGCGGGGGTTTCAATCTTGCAAGAAATGCGTCGTAATCTCAAGCTGGGATTAAATCCCGTCGCCTTTATCGATGATGACCCCAAAAAGCTAGGACTTAATATACAGGGACTGCCCGTGGTGGGTAATCGCTTCCGAATCCCCGAAATTGTCGCTGCCCAAAATATCCGCCAGGTCGTCATTGCCATGCCTACTACTTCAGGTAAGGTAATTCGCGATGTTGTCGATGTCTGCCAGGCGATTGGCGTGACGGTCAATACCCTGCCCAGCACTAACGAAATACTGGTTCAAGGCAATCGAGCCAATACTCTGCGCGAAGTCAAAATTGAAGATCTCCTGCGGCGAGAAGCAATTCAAACTGATGCCCAGGCGGTTTCTCGCCTACTAACCAACAAAGTTGTTTTAATTACTGGTGCAGGGGGTTCCATCGGCAGTGAGCTGTGTCGTCAGATTTTTCGCTGTCGTCCCGCCAAGCTGATTTTATTGGGTCATGGAGAAAACTCGGTCTTCAACATCCAAGAAGAGCTACAGCAGGTGCTACAAATTCTCCAGCAGGAAGATGGCGAGCAGCAGTTGACTAAGCTGGTGCCTTACATCGCCGATCTGAGAATTAAACCTCGGCTAGAAGATGCTTTTCGAGTACATCAGCCTGATGTGGTGTTTCATGCCGCCGCCCATAAGCATGTACCCCTAATGGAGCTAAATCCACCCGAAGCTATTACTAATAACGTTTTGGGGACAAAGAACCTGCTCGAAATGGCGATCGCCTATGACGTAGAGAATTTTGTCATGATCTCCACCGACAAAGCAGTCAAACCAACCAACGTCATGGGAGCGAGTAAACGTACCGCCGAAATGCTGGTGCTAAAAGCAGCTAAAACTAGCGGTAGACCCTATGCCGTAGTGCGCTTTGGCAACGTTTTGGGTAGTAGAGGCAGCGTCGTCCCCACCTTCCAGAGACAAATTGCCAAGGGTGGGCCTGTTACTATCACCCACCCTGAGATCTGCCGCTACTTTATGACTATTCCTGAAGCAGTACAGCTCGTGCTTCAGGCTTCGGTTTTGACCAGTCAAAATAGTCAAGGTCAGATTTTTATGCTGAACATGGGTCAGCCAGTTAAGATCGTCGATCTGGCACGGGATTTGATCCGTCTTTCAGGCTACGAAGTCGGTCAAGACATCGATATTATCTTTACGGGACTAAGACCAGGGGAAAAGCTTTACGAAGAGCTGCTGGTGGAAGGAGAAGAATATGAACCTACTGCCCATGAAAAGGTACTGGTGGTCAAAAATGCCAGTCGGATCTTACCCTCCAATTTGGATACGACAATTAAAGTATTATGCAGGGCAGCAGAACAAAATAATACTAATCTGATCATCTATCTACTGGAACGCTTAGTAGTAGGGTATACGACCAAATATCAGCAGATTAATGTCGAACAGGCACAAGCAAGTCTGGAACAAATTATCAGTGAGACTCACGAACTTAATTCCGTGACAGTCGGACTTCAGCCAGAATTTATTCCTCGTCCAGTCACCTCTAACTTTAACTATGTCACCCGCCTGACTCCTATAGAGCTAGAACGGGGTATCAGACAGGCTTTAGAGAATGAAGAGTTCTGTCTCTACTTCCAGCCTGTGATGAGCTTGGCAGCAGGAGAAATTAAAGAGTTCGAAGCCTTATTGCGCTGGCATCATCCCCATTTAGGCTTGATTTCTCCACCTAAGTTTATTTCTGTTGCCGAAGAATCTGGACTAATCATACCTTTACAGCGATGGATTATCGAAGCGGTGTGCCGTCAGCTGCAAAAATGGCGCCAAGACCCTAATTTCCCGTCTCAAATTGGAGTCAGCATTAATGTTCCTAGTTTGCAGACTTTTCAACCAAGCCTGGTCAAGCACCTAGAATTCAACCTCAATGAATTTCAAGTCCCCCCCCAGTTGATTACTTGGGAAATCTCAGAATATTTGATCGGCGAAAATCTGCGCGAGGCGATCGCTATTTTACCCAAACTGAGAGCTTTGGGGGTTAAGCTACAGATCGACAATTTTGGCAGAGTTGCGGCAATTTGTGGTCATATTCGACCCAATTTGCTCTATCAAGAGTTTGAGAGAGTTAAAGTTGATCGCTATTTAGTTAACGCCATTGACCGCAATCGACAAGCTTGCGGAATCTTCAAAAAGATTGTTCTCGATCTAAGAAAATATGGTTTAGAGGTGACCACAACGGGAATTGAAAATTTATCACAGCTAAATAGAGTCAAAGAGATAGCAGGGGATTATGGTCAGGGCAATTTTTTATCACAGCCTCTGAGTGCAGGTAATGTGATGAAAGTTATTAACCTCAACCAAGCTGTTTCCAACCGAGAAAATCTTAATTAAGCAATAAAGTTTTCTTGGAGAGATATGTTGCTTTGTTTACCTCATCTCCAGCATTTTATCGCCATCTTAACTACGTTTTAAAATGCTCTCGGCAGTACAATTTCAAATTGTTCAAATCTATGCTGTCAAAGTTTGAAAATGCTATTTCTTTGCTATTGCTCCTGTCGCCAAAATGAGAAAGCGATTGACCCCAGTTTTTTTGTTCAATTCAATATTGAATAGCCAATCTTTGGTTAATCAGCTCTTAACTTTTGGAACTTGTGAGCAGATTCTATCAGCTAAAGCTCCTTTTTTGCTGTGTATACTGCTGCCAAAAGCTCTACTCTAGTTAGAAAGACCGTGATCGACAGTGGGTAATTATTATTCTTTGTCCCGACTCATTTTTTGGCTTAAAGATGGGCAGAAAACAATCTAACTTAGTCGCCTCTTTCGCTAAGATATTATCAAGAAAATAGCAGTTTTATTGTATACTATTTGAAATTCAGCAGTTTAAATGTGGCGATAGACTACTAAGAATAAATCTTATTTCTGTTGTCAAGCTATCAAAAAGGTTGTCAAAGTAAACTAACTAGTATGCTTTGATTTATTTGTTACTTGGTAATGTAATGATCCGACTCCAGATTCAGCTTAAAACTGTTCGCTGACAAACAATCGGCTCTGAGGCGAGCAAAATTAATCAATAGATGAATATTAAAGCAAAGGGATTACAATATTTATCCAGGTGGCGACAGTCTACAAAAGGTTCGATCAACCGTCAGATTTTTGCAGCAACCGTCATCGTTGGTCTGTTGACAGGCTTAGGAAAGTTTGCCTCTGTCGGAAAAGAGCTGGTAGTTGCCTGGCGGTTCGGAACGGGAACGGAGCTAGACGCTTTTGTCATGGCAATGGTAGTACCTACATTCTTGATCAATGTCGTTTCTGGCTCGTTTAAGTCAGCCTTGATCCCTACCTACATCCAAGTACGAGAGCAACAGGGGCAATCAGCAGCTCAGCAGCTCTTTTCTGGGGTCATGATTCGCGCTGTTGGGCTATTAATGGTTACGGCGATCGCCATAGCAGTATTGGCTCCCATTTATCTGCCTCTAATGGCATCAGGTTTTTCGGCAGCAAAGCTAACCATGACAACTCGGCTGCTGTGGTCGCTTTGTCCATCTATCTTGCTGTTCGGCATCATCAATATTTGGGGCGGGGTACTCAACGCGGGAGAAAAGTTTGCTTTGGCGGCTGTCTCGCCAATTATTATCCCTTTGACTACGGCAATTATGCTTTTCACCTTCCCTAACTGGGGAGTGTATGCTTTGGTGGCAGGTTTGCTCTGTGGTTCGCTGATTGAAATGATCATTCTCGGCTTTGGTTTACGTCACCAGGGAGTTGAAATTTGGCCTCAGCGCTCAACAGCAACCGACCCTGAAAACAAAGGCGATTCGGTTTACGAAGGTGTACGGGTGACTCCATCAAAATATGATGCCAATTTAGAGCGGGTCATCAAACAATATTTTCCCGTAATTATCGGCGCTTTTCTGATGTGCAGCACCACGTTAGTAGACCAGTCAATGGCGGCGATGCTTGATTCTGGCAGCGTCGCCGCTCTGGGTTATGCCAATCGAGTGGTTGCCTTGCCTTTAACCTTAGTGACCTTGGCTCTGGGTACGGCCGTCGTTCCTTACTTCTCCAAGACCATTGCCCAGAAAAACTGGCGCAAGATTAATCACACGTTCAAATACTATTTAAAGCTTATTTTTGCGACCACAGTTCCTTTGACCATTATTTTTATTCTGGCTTCAAAGCTAATCGTAAGAGTTCTGTTTGAAAGAGGCTCATTTGCTCCTGAAGATACACAGTTAGTGTCACAAATTCAAATATTTTATGCTCTACAAATTCCCTTTTATATCTCGGCAATTTTTGTAGTGAGGCTAATTAATTCACTGGGTATCAATCATTTTTTAGCTTGGGGGTCAGCAATCAATTTAGGAGCAAACATCGTTGCTAATTATGCCTTTGTCATGTGGATTGGAGTTAAAGGGATTGCCCTTTCTACTAGCTGCGTATATTTAATTTCTTTTACATTTTTATATATACTTACCAATAAACATCTCAAAAAAATATCATTAGAAAATGGCTAAAATTGTCAAATGAAAATAACTTTTGTGATATCTAGTTTAGGCTGCGGCGGGGCAGAACGAGTTCTGGTTTCTCTCGCTTCAGGGTTTATCCAGCACGGATATAATCTTACCGTTGTAACTTTATCCACTGAGGATGGAGATTTTTATCAGTTGCCTCCTGGTTGTTCTCGTCTAGCCCTAGGAATTTTAGGCTCGTCCACAGGAATAATAGATGCAGTCGGCAACAATATTAAGCGAGTGTCAGTGCTAAGAAAAGCGATCGCTAGTACCGCTCCTGACTTAGTAGTTTCTTTTCTCAGGATTACCAACATTACGACAATCTTGGCTCTGCTGGGGTCTAAATATCCTCTAGTCGTCACAGAACATAATGATTTGGGAAGCTTTTCCTACGGAGCGGTCTGGGAAACTCTGCGCCGTTTAACTTATCCTTTCTGCACGAGCATAGTGAGCGTCAGTAAAGGAGTCGATCAAGGCTTTGCTTTTATCCCAGAAGCAAAAAGAGAGGTAATTTACAATCCTATTCTGGTCAGGGATGGAGAGACAATTGACCAACTTCCTCCTGAAGTTGACCCCCATCAGAACTGGCTGGTCAGCATGGGTAGACTAACCAAGCAAAAAAGATTTGACCTTTTACTTCAAGCCTTTAGCCAGATTGCGACCCAGCACCCCAACTGGCAGCTATTGATTTTGGGCAAAGGGGAACTAGAGGACGAACTGCTAACCATGAGAGACGATCTTGGTTTATCAGGTCGGGTAGTCTTCACGGGGGCTTTGAGTAATCCCTTCTCCGTCTTAAAACAAGCAAAACTATTCGTTATGGCTTCAGATAATGAAGGTTTTCCGATGGCTCATGGAGAAGCTCTTGCCTGTGGCTTACCTGTGGTTTGTACAGACTGTCCCAGCGGTCCGAGTGAAATGATCCGCCAAGATGTAGATGGTTTGCTCGTACCCAATCGTGATGTGTCCGCTTTAGCCCGTGCGATCGAGAGCCTGATGGTAGATGAACCAAAAAGAAAAGCCCTTGCTACCAGAGCGCCAGAAGTATCGGCGAGATTGGGCTTAGAAGCAATTGTAGCTGAATGGAAAATCTTAATCGACAAGTTAGTGGAGCAGTAAATCGATGACCTCTAAAAAGCGCATTACCTTTTTTCTTGATGCCCTCCACGGTGGTGGTGCAGAAAAGGCTGTAGTTAACTTAATTAAGGGTTTAGCCCTCAGAGATAAATTCGAGCTAGATTTGGTTTTAGCTACCAAGGAAGGTCCTTATTTAGACTTAGTACCCCCCGAAGTAAACATTATCGATTTACAGGCAGGGCGTTCAGTAACAGCCACACTGCCTCTAAGAAAATATTTACGGCAAACTCGTCCCTGGGCAGTTATTGGCAATATGGGTCACGTTAATGTGGTGGCGGTCATGGCGAAGGAACTGTCTCTGATTAAAACCCGACTGCTCTTGGTCGAGCAAAATACTCTCTCTGCCAATAAAAGTAAGCTGAGGCGAGCAAAATTCGTTCCTCTGGTGATGGAATGGCTCTATCCTCGCGCTGACATAGTGGCTGCTGTTTCGGCGGGAGTAGCTCGCGATTTGGAGGAGCAGATAAAGCTGCCGCACAATTCGGTAGAAGTGTTATTTAACCCCGTTGTTGATCAAGACTTGATAACTAAAAGTGAAGCGCCTCTGGATCACCCCTGGTTTGAGAATGGCACACCACCAGTATTTTTGGCTGTTGGTCGGTTAACCCCGCAAAAAGACTTTCCTAATCTATTAGCTGCTTTTGCTCAAGTCAGAAAACAGCAGTCAGCGCATCTAATTATTTTGGGGGAAGGAGAAGAGCGCCAGGCACTAGAGACAATGATCGATGATTTAGACCTCACTGAAGATGTTCTTTTACCTGGTTTTGTGAGTAATCCCTATGCCTATATGAAACAAGCTAGCTGTTTTGTTTTATCGTCAATTCAAGAAGGTTTACCAACAGTATTAATTGAAGCGATGGCCTGTGGTTGCCCAGTTGTAGCTACAGATTGTCCTTCTGGCCCAGATGAAATTTTGGCGGGAGGCATTTACGGCTCTCTTGTGCCAATGCAGAATTCTTCAGCCCTGGCAGCGGCTATGCGGTCAGCCTTAAATAATCCTTTGGCGTCAGAGTTATTAACCAAACGCGCTCATGAATATTCTACCGACAAAGCTGTAGACGCTTATCTGGCTGTATTAGACCAATGTCAATAGATAGTTGAGATACTGTATTGTATCGAGCAAGTTGAGGTGAATATTTCAGGCCCAGCCGACAGTTTCCTACTGAGATAGGAATCACTTGATTATTTGATTTAATTATTTATTTTAGTCCCCAATTTAAAACCGATTTCAAAAAACTGATGAATAGTCTTACCGAGCCAAAAAGCCAGGTCGCAGCGACCCCAATGGTATATTACCAATGCTTTCTGGCAATTGCCGCCATTTTAGTGTTCTTCACCAAGCTAGATATTTACTTGCAAAATCGAGGATTCATCTTGCCGCTTCATTGGATGATCGGCTTTTTGTTTGTCTCTTTTCCGCTATTTTTATCTCTACTATACCGCTTAGATAGTCTATCCAAGCCCGTTATCATCGCTTCTCTGGCATACATAACCTTATCTTTAATCTCAATTATCATTCAACCCCAACTGCCCAAGCTGCAATATCTTGAAGATCAGTACCGTACTATCATCTTTCTCTGGCTAATGCTAGCGATCTTCGCCTATCATCCTCTAGTAGCAAAATGTACTAAGCTGACGGCTCTTGGGGTGACTCTGCTCAACGTAGTTTTGTTCATCTACGAATTTCTCAACCCTATGGCTTTTTACGTAGAACAGATTGCGCCAGGAAGATCTTCAGGATTTTACGCAGACTCTAACACGGCTGGCACTTCCTTGATTATCGGTATGATCTTGACTCTTGACCTAATTAAGCCTAAATATCGTTTGTTCTATGCTCTGTTAGTTTTTATCGGCGTAGCATCGACATTTTCTCGTGGAGCCATTGTTTGCTGGTTTATCGCAGTTGGTTTCTTACTATTGAGAAGCGCAATTCCTCGCTATCAATTACCGCTCTTGGGCATATTTTTGGTTACCCTCATCATCATCCTTTCAACACAGCTTAGAAACTTAGCATATCTCCAAAATGCTCAAGGTGACAAACTGCTTCGAGATGATACTCTCGCCAGAATAGAATTTATTCTCGATCCGACAGCTCAAAGGGATGATTCCAAAGCATCGCGCATAACTCACTTAGAAGATGCCTGGCAAAAGTTTGCCAATCGACCTTTTGTCGGTAATGGACTGGGTGCGGGAGAAAATAACGCCACCGTATCCCAGACTGGCATTGCTCAGAGAAGCCACAATACCTATCTAGATTTTATGGTCGAGTTTGGCTTTTTAGGAGCATTTGTTTTTCCTGCTGTACTGTTTGCCTCTATTTATCATGCCGCAGGAAAATTTAGGCAGCAGGCGATCGCTTTCCTACTATTGTTTATGACCAATGGACTGTTTAGTCATACTCTAATGAGTGAATTTTGTTCGCTAGTTTCTTATGCCATGATGACAAATTTAGCCAGACATAGCAGTGAGAGCGCTTCTGAACCAGTCTTCAAGCCAGATAATTTTCTTTATCAAAATTCAGAGATATAAAGTCCTAGTCAATTAACTATGTCTTATTCCCTAAGCAAATTTGCTCGAACAGTGACTTTCGTCCTTGCTGGTCTGATTGCGGTGTTTAGCATTTCCTACATCAGTAACAGTCAAGTTCAGTTAGAGCCTATGTTCTGGACGGCTTCGGCGATGGAGGCGATCGCTTTACACCAGCCCAGTCCTAAACCAGGAGAATCGAATTCTCAAATTCGGTTAAGGGCAGCTAGGGGGGAGTATGAAGCTTTTCAAATTGTGGTTAAGGCACCTCCAGGCAACCTCAAAAACGTCAATGTCATGGTGTCTGATCTACAAAGTGCCGACGGCTCCCTAATTAGTCGAGACAACCTAACCTTATATCGAGAACAATATATTTGGCTCGACCGTCCTAGTCATCAAGGATGGTCTGCTAACCCGACTCGCGGCAAGGGATGGTACGCCGATGCGCTGATTCCCTTTGTCGATCCGCAAACGGGCAAAGATATTCAGCATGCCGAATTAGATGCAGTGCCGTTTGAGCTCAAAGCAGGGACAAATCAACCGATCTGGGTAGACATATTTGTTCCCAGAACGACGATTCCTGGTGACTATCGAGGTACATTTACGGTTAGTAGCGATCGCGGGACTGCCCAAGGCGATATTTTCTTAAAAGTCTGGAATTTTGACCTGCCCGTACAGCCTTCCTTCGACTCATTTTTTGATATCTGGGAGGATCGGGGGATCGAGGCTCAAACTCTGTTACTGCAACATCGATTGATGTCAAGCCAGCGTCTAGAATATCCAGACCAGTCCGCAGTTTTTAACCGATTAGGAGTAAGGTCTGTGCGCTTGCCGTTTTGGAGTGGTGCTAACTATCATACCTGCAAGATGAATCCTCCCCCGTCGGTAGAGCGACTTAAACAGTCAGCCGCGAGATATTCCTCAAACCTATTGCGATATGTTTTTTCCGCTGATGAAATCGATCTGTGTGAAAGTCTGGAACAGCCCCTGCAAGAATGGGCTCGGCGGATTCATCAGGCAGGACTAAAACATCTTGTCGTCATGAAACCAAAGCCAGCTCTATATGATGCGGTGGATATTTGGGTCGTTAACCCCAAAATGTATGCCGAAGCCCAAGCTGAGATTGCAGAAGTCAAAAAAAGGGGAGATCAAGTGTGGTTTTATACGGGGTACAGTACCAATTACTCTCCTCTGTGGCACCTTGATTCAGCACCAATCAATTTTCGGATTGCTCAGGGGTGGATCGCCCAAAGTCTAGATCTGCAAGGAGTTCTGGTTGCTAGAGCTGATACCTGGACAGAGAATCCTTGGCAAGAAGTACCGATTTACGTCCAGGGTAAAATTGATTATCCAGGTATTGAAATGTTTTTCTATCCAGGGGACAAGGTGGGTTTAGACCAAGTTGTTCCTTCCATTCGACTCAAACGTCTGCGAGAGGGAATGGAAGACTATGAATATATTGAGCTGTTGAAAAAACAGGGGCAGGAAGACTGGGCGATGGAAATTGTAAGGAGCGTGGGTAGAAATTGGCGAGACTGGACCAAAGATATTCAAACCTTAGAGCTTGCTCGCCAAAGATTGGGAGAGAAAATTAATTCTCTTGTTGCCCAAAAAGAAATTGTGACCGACGAAATGAGCTAAGAGCTATATGTTTGCTCAACGCTATCCAGACAAAGACCGTAATAGGGCGTTGCTGATTTAAAGTATCCCGAATGGTTCGCGGTATCCACGGATGCGAGGGGCGGCGCTTCGCGCTATTAACTTTTGAATACTTATCATCAAGTCAAAATTTTGAAAATCATACCGTAACTCAGCAATGCCCGTAGTAGATAGCAATATTAACATACATAAGTTATGTAATAGTTTTGCTTAAATCAGGCAATCGCTTGAAAAAAGAATTATGGTTAACGATATTTTTGCTATCTTCTAATAAGATAATCTCTATAATCAGCGTTTTTACTAGCGTTTTCATTTTGCGCTCTCCGTAAAAACGAGATCATCAAACAACTTAGCATACATATTTTCTTAACTTAGTTATGCAAAATGGTTTGATCATGCTCTGAATGTAGAAGTATTATTTGATATAGATTCACTTTGAATAAATTTAAAAATACAGCAGGAAGCTTTTGGCAATGCCTGACAGTTGCACCATTGCCGATAATTGCTTTGATCATTTATATGGGGTTGCGTAGCTCCGCAATTCTTGATGGTGGTCTACATATATTTAATGGCTCATACCATCCATCCTACTTTGGTTGGTACGATCTGGTTTTGGCGTATGCAATTGTTTTTAGTTTTCTCACTGGCTAGCTAAAACCAAAAATACAAGACTCAATTATGGGACTAGTAGGATTTTTTATTATTTCCGCTAGCTGGATTAATACTTATGAAGCAGACCACTTCTTTATCGCGGCAGGGTTGATCTGCTTTTGCCGATTTTTTCTAGTTTTTGTTTTTGCCAGATCCTTGGTATGTAGACTGGATTATCCTACAGCAGAAAGCGTACTTTTATTTATCCACGGCATTTTAGTCATCAGCGCTATCTTTTGGTATAGCCTTCAGTTTGGCGAGCAGAATCGGCTGGCGGCATCAGCAATGACCTCGGCGAGCTTCGGTCAGGTTTGTGCCATTATGTGCCTGCTTTTTTACGCCCGAAAAAACTACTTAGCTCTGTTTTCTAGCTTTATTCTGCTTTTCCTTAGTTTTTCCCGAACTTCTTTGCTTCTATTTATCCTGCTAATTGTGATTCAAAATCGCCAGCTGATTCCCTTAAATTTGCTCAAGTATGCAGTGGTTTTCTTCCTGATCGCCATGCTGGGGATTCGGGTGTTGCAGCAATATGGAGGAACTGAAACCCAGGTCGTATTAGAATCGCGGTTTAGCACTGAGGAAATTGCGAACCTAAATGGTAGAACCGAAATCTGGAGTAATGCCAGCGAGCAGATAAGAAACAGGCATATATCCCCGTCTGGTATTGGTTTCCACATGACTCCCTCGCTGATTAAGAATAGTAATCTCAAATTTTTCAGACCTAACGATGGTAGTTATCATGTTCCACCTCACTATCACAATCTACTGATTGAATATACTCTGAGTCTGGGAGCTTTCTCGTTAGTTATCTTTTTCTATTTACTCAAAAGGATCTGGCAAGCTTTTCAATCTAACAGTTCTGCGGCATTCTTTATCTATGCCTTCTTTTTCGGTTCTCAAATCTTGGACTATACGATTTTTGCGCCTAAAGAAATAGTTGTTTTTGCCCAGAAATGTTGAATGATAAGAAAAAAGACGATAAACAGGCACAAATAATAGTAAAATCTGCCTAGCTCATCGCCTAT
>JBCBWB010000107.1:0-18692 GCA_039817275.1 Cyanobacteria bacterium J06648_1
AGAGTTATTGTCTTGCTCAAAATCCTCATTAGCGCTTTGAGCCAACAACAGATGAGATTTTGCCTCTCGGCTTGATGTATCTGGTAAATCGCTTTTACCCTTGACTCTAGCTAAATTCTGGCTCTTAAATTCTGGCTGCGATCGAGCCACTGCATTGGGAACAATCAAAATTAAAGATGAAAAAGTAAGCAGCGAAGAACGAAAAAGAGGCTTAAACGGCGATGTCAGATCTAAAAACATTTCATCTTTAAAGAGATATATCAGATAGTAATAGAGAGTTGAACGGCGATCTTTATAATCCTTCCAATCAAACAATCAATTCAGCGTAACCCACCATCTCCCATGAAGACAGAGAAATAACTATCAAGGGGATAATTCTTAAGAAAGCCAGATTGTTAATAGTCATACGAAAGGCGATCGCCTCCCGCCAACTAATACTACCGCGAGCAAAATTGTTCTTAATGAGTTAGCAATGCAGCTTTTTTACTTTGAGACTGTTCTCAACCAAGCTATAAATAATAGTTATCTGTGAAAGGTTGTTCTAAACTAAGAGCGATTCTTGAGCGCCAAAGTTTTGTCAGGCGTTGGTCATGGCAACCGATATAACTGAGAGAAGTTGATGGAAATTTTAATCGTCGAAGATGAGCCAGAAATAGTAGCGATCATCAAAAAATCGTTGGCTGCCGAAGGTTTTGCCTATCGAGTCTGTTATGACGGTAATACTGCTAAAACGAGTAGAAAAACTGGTTTGGGATGCAGGAATAGAAAACATCAATGCTTTTGTCGGTGGCTTAAGTCGTTCTCAATTAGCTGTTTACCATAGTGCGGCTGATGTCTGCGTCATTCCCAGTCACTACAATCCTTCAGGCATGACCGCAATGGATGCCATGGCAAGCGGCACAACCGTCATCGCTACTAACTTGGGCGGCTTAAAATACGTAGTCGAACATAAGCAAAATGGACTGTTGTTTCCCGATCGCAACTCATTTTTATTAACTAAAGCCATATCCCACCTGCTAACTGAACCAGAACTGCGATCGCAAATGGGTCTTGCTGCCAGAGAGAGAGTATCAGAGCTATTTACTTGGAATCATGTCGCCAGTCAGCTCAATGAGCTTTACCTAGAGCAAATCAGACAACAAAATCTAGATTCTCTAACAAAATCATGGCGCTATTCGATGCCAGCAATAGGAGCTTGAAGCAGTCAATTATCTATTGATCCCAACCCCAGCTAGAGGGAGAAGTAAAAAGTTGCTCCTTCATCGGGTTTACCTTCTGCCCAAACCTTGCCCCCATGACGATAAACAATGCGCTGCACGGTAGCTAAACCGATACCTGTACCAGGAAACTCTGACTGACTATGAAGTCTTTGAAAGGCAATAAATAATTTGTCGGCGTATTCGCGATCAAAACCAGCGCCGTTATCCTTAATAAAATAGGTTGGCTGGGCAACACCTTCCGTAATTACGCCAAACTCGATTTGCGACAGCGATCGCTTGGAAGTATACTTCCAGGCATTATTTAGTAGGTTACACAGAACAATTCTTAGTAGCTGGGGGTCTCCTTTTATTTCCACATCAGGAGCAATCTTTAGTTCCACCTCCCGTTCGGGTTGTTCGCTGCATAGTTCATCAAGAATATCTCGGGCGATCGCACTCAAGTTTACCTTGACTGGCTTCATCTGGCTGCGAGTAACTCGCGATAGCTGGAGTAAAGCGTCAATCAGATCGCTCATACGCTTACTGTTTGCCTGAATCCGCTGGAGATAATGTCTACCTCGTTCATCTAAATTAGGCTGATAGTTTTCCCAGAGTACCTGACTAAAGCCATTGATGATTCTTAGGGGAGCCTGCAAATCGTGAGATACGGAATAGGAAAATGATTCGAGTTCTCGATTGGCAGCTTCGAGCTGAATTGTTCGCTGAGAAAGAGCTTCTTGCGTAGCGGCTAGGTCGGGAATGTCACTGGAGGTGTGGAGTAGAGCATAAATCTTGCCTTCGGCATTCTGTAGAGGCGTAATTACGGTGTCGAAATAGTGAACCCCATCGGGAAATTTTACCTCCTCCTGGATGTGTAGCGGCTGCTGAGAGTTGATCGCCTGCTGATGCTGCCAAGCTATTTGTTGGGCATACTCGGGAGGAAAATATTCGGCAATCTTTTTCCCAATTCCCTTTTCCTCTTCCTCTTTCCAGCCGAGACTCGCCGCCAAACTGGAATTAGCGAGGGAAATACTTTTCGTTTCCACATCTTCCACGAACAGAAAGTAAGGCAATAGGTCAATTATCGTTCTCAGTTCTTTGAGCGATCGAGCCATGTTTTGTTGCTTAACTAATGAAATAGCTTCTGAGTCGCTATTAGCAGCACTGGACATTAGCATTGATTCGCCTTGCTGCGCTACCTCCTGCTGAGTTGAGGTAATATCCATCACGACTCCAGTTAGACGCACTGGTTTACCCTGAGAATTAAAATTCAACCTGCCTTTGAGCCGAATTTTGGCTGCTTTACAAGCTGGTTTTAACGCCGCATATTCTACATCTAAATCTTGGTGAGCCTGAATTGCCTTGGCAATTTCTAAATCAATAGATTCTCTCTCGTCAGGAGGAAGAGACTGTAAGAAGCTGTCGTAGCTACCGTCAAACCTTTCTAAACCGAGAATAGTCCGACCTCGATGGCAAATATTAACCTGGTTGGTGTCTAAATCCCAACTCCAGTTGCCTGTCTTAGTAGCTTCGAGAACCAATCTTAATTTGGCTTCTATTTCTAGCAGCTTGGCTTCTTGCTGCACAACATCCGTCATGTCTTTGGCAATCGAAATTGTCAGTTCGTCTGATTCATTCTCAAAACTCAAGACAGTAGAATAAAGCTCCCAGTGGAGCTGCGCACCATTTTTCGTTGCCACAGTCACTTCGCTACGAATTGCGTTGACCAATTTTTGCGCCGTTCTGTCTTTAGTTTGGACTGCTTCTGGTGCAATTTCAATTAGGGAGTTAACAATCTGCTGGAGAGCGCTTGTCGCCTCTATTGCTGTCTGATGAGCTGAAGCAACATATTTGCCATATAGCTGACTAGAATTTTTCGGAGTTAGTTTAACTATTTCTTCTTGTCTTACCTGGGCTTTTTGCTGCCACTGACTAATGGTAGGTATTTCTTGAACATCATAACCACTAGCCTCCAGCCAATTGCGATTGAGGTGAATCACCTCCCCCTGTTGATTATGAATCATCACAGGAAAAGGTGCATTGGTCAGACAGGTAGTCAGAGTCTTTTGTCTTAGCTGCGATAATGGCGCTTTCTCTGTCAGGCGATCGCTCAGTGTTGTCGTTAGTTTTGCTGAGTCTTGGTGTTCCTGAACGTTGGCGAGCAAGACATGCTTTCTCGTCGGGGCTTTCTCCGTCAAAAATTGAGCTAGCTTAGTCTCCTCTAGCAGCAGCGAACCGAGGTGTAGCTGCGAGCGGCGATCCTGCTGATGGGTAATGTGAGGATTGCTTTCTAACCATTGATGGCAGAGCTTTATATACCCTAATAAAACTATTAAATAATGGTAGTAGACAGTTCCCAAAAGTTCTTTGAGAGTTGTTGAAGTATTGGCTGTCTGTTCGGGATACAGGAAAATTAGACTAGAACAACGTAGTAAAGCCAGCTCCATTTCTTGATCTTGATCCCATTCCCTTGCCTGGCACCAATTATTTCTCAGGAAAGACACGTCTGCTGCTATTTCAACCTCAGACTCAGGATAATTAATCTTCTCTAGCCCCAGTATGTCTGTGGCAGTAGTTCCAAGCGATCGCAAACTACAGCTATGACAAATCGTAAAATAACTAATGCCCACAAAGCGGGATAGAACAACAAACAGCTTCTCCTTAAACTGAATCGGCAGAGGATTATTTACATAAGCGAATAGAGTCTGCTGTACCAGACTACGATAAATCAAGGATGAATTGATTGCAGGAATTAAAAATGCAGGAAAATAACCGAGCTGCTTAATTATTTCTGTCTTCGCCAAGCTGGCATTAGCATGATTCATTGATGGTTTCGAGGTTATTATGCAGGTAAAGCTAAAACAGCACTCTTCATCTTATATTCAGATGATCGAATTACAGGATAACTTCGATAACTATGAAATTATATATCTTTTAGTATCTTTTAAGTAATCTAAATTACACAAAATGCCTTTTGTATCGTTCGTTACACACGATGAAACTCTAATTATTTGATCCCCAAATTGTTCTGGAAATACTCACAGACTGATTGGATCAAACACTAGACGTACATAAAAAAGGAATTTCAATTCTTAAAAAAATATTATGACTCGAAATAGGCGCAAAAAGCAACAGAGGTGAATCAAAAGAAAATCTAGCTTACTCAAGCATTTAACTATCGTCTATTGCTGAGAATAAGTAGATTTTTGTGTCCACCAAGTTTTTAGTGAAGGTCGAAGAGGCTGGACTATTAATACGAATTGTAATTTGCAATTTATTATTGCTTAGATGCTTCTCAGTGCCACAATTGGATCAAGCTTCGCAGCGGCTCTAGCAGGAAAAACCCCAAAAGAAAGACCAATTGCCCCAGAAACCCCTACAGCTAGAATGATAGCGATAGGTGAAACTGTGGGAGTAAGGGGAGAAACTACCCCAACAATCAAGATTCCCGTGATGCCCACCGCTGTTCCAATTGCCCCACCCGCAGCGGAGAGTAAAGTTGCCTCAATCAAAAACTGCCACAGAATGTCCCCCGATTTAGCGCCGATCGCCTTACGTAAGCCTATTTCTTTGGTTCTTTCGGTAACGGCTACCAACATAATGTTCATTACCCCGATTCCACCGACAAGGAGCGAGATACCTGCGGTTGCTCCTAGCAGGACAGTTAAACCGCTGGTAATTGTCCCCACGATCTCTAGGACATCCTTTTGAGTTCGGACACTAAAGTCATCTTCTCCTGAAATTTGATGTCTAAGGCGGAGCAAATTTTCGATTTGGAGTTTGGCGGCGCGAATACTCTGCTCATTCATAGCCGCGATCGAAATAAAGTCCACCCCCGTACCATAGGGAGAGGTGTCCCCCACAATTTGGCTACTCATAGTAGTCAGAGGTAAATAAACGGTTCGATCCTGATTGTTGCCCAAAAAAGCGCCTTTTGCCTCTAAAACGCCAATAACCTCTAGATTGATGTTTTTTACTCTGATTTTCTTTCCCAAAGGATTTTCGTTGGGAAAAAATTTCTCGGCAATCTCCGATCCCAAGACAGCAACTCGCTGGCTGCGTTTGACATCTACTTCACGAAAGAATCTACCTTGAGCTACATCAAAACTTCTAACTGTCAGGTACTCAGGAGTCGTTCCCAAGATTAACTCATTGGCATTACGATTACGGTAGGTAATAAGCTGATTGGTACTAATTTGGGGGGCAACTTCCTTGACGCTCGGCACTTGCTCTGCGATCGCGATCGCATCTTCCCAAACCAGTGTTTTCGGACGATTAAAGGTTGTGCGCCGTTCTTCTTCTGAACCAGGAACAATGAAAATTACGTTGGGACCAAGGGACTCAAACTGTTCTGAGGCGAGGTTTTTAGCTCCCTGCCCAATACCTACCATCGCAATTACCGAAGCGTTCCCAATGACGATCCCCAGCATAGTTAGACTACTACGCATCTTATTCGCAACTAGGGTGGAAGTTGCCATTTGAAAACTTTCAATTATGTTCATGATGGTTCTCTTAGTCGAGATTTGATAGTGTTTAAATGCTGGTAGGTAATTAGTTGTTAGTTATTAGTTACAAACGATCAGTAATCCTCCTTCGAGGACGTAGTCAGTAATCAGTAATTAGTAATTAGTAATTAGTAATCAATGATCGGTATTTGGATTTTGGGCGATCGCCTAACGAAAGAGCAGTTAAGCTTGCAGAATAATCAAGGCGACAAGGAAAATATCCCTGTAATCATGATTGAGTCTATTAACTATGTTAGACAACGAAACTATCATCGACAAAAACTAGTCTTAGTCTGGTCGGCAATGCGACATTTTGCGCGGGAGTTGGGAGAAGATGGCTGGCAGGTAACATACAAGACAGCGGAGGATTTTGCTCTGCCTTTATGTCAATGGATCGCTGAACATGAAATCACCGAATTGCAGATTACTACTCCCTGCGATCGCCCTTTTTTAACCCAGATTAAGAACCTGAATTTGGACTGTGAAGTCACATTTGTCCCAGACAATCATTTTCTTTGGAGTGGGGATCAATTTGTGACCTGGACAAAATCCCGTAAGAGAATGCTGATGGAGGATTTCTATCGCGAAGGGAGAAAGCGATTTGAGATCCTGATGGACGATGGCAAACCTGTTGGCGGCAAGTGGAATTATGATCGACAAAACCGCAAATCACCCAAGAAAAATTTGCAAACTCCGCCGCCTCTGACTTTTCCAGCCGATACTATCACTCAGAAGGTAATTGACTGGGTAAAGCAGTCGGATTTCTCCGATTATGGCGCGGTTGAGCCTTTTTGTTGGGGAGTCACAAGAGAACAAGCCCAAGCTGTTTTGGCTTACTTTGTCGAACATTGTCTACCGCAGTTTGGGACTTACCAAGATGCCATGGTGACGGGGGAATATACGATGTGGCATGGGCTAATTTCTCCCTATCTCAATCTAGGCTTGCTCGAACCGATGGAAGTAATCAAAGCAGTAGAAAATGCCTACTACGAGCAGGAATTACCCCTAAATAGCGTTGAAGGCTTTATTCGTCAGGTGATGGGTTGGCGAGAATATATGCACGGTATTTATTATTCTCAAAATGAAGAATATTCTGAAAGCAACTGGTTCAAACACCATCGACCTTTACCTGAATTTTATTGGGATGCGGATAAGACCGAAATGAATTGCCTGCACCAAACTTTAACCCAAGTAGAGGCAACAGCCTATGGTCACCATATTCAAAGACTAATGGTCTTGAACAACTTTGCCCTGATTGCAGGAGTTAACCCGCAAGAATTAGAAAACTGGTTTCATAGTGCCTTCATTGACGCTTACGACTGGGTAATGCAAACCAATGTCTTAGGTATGGGTCAATTTGCCGATGGTGGTTTACTCGCCTCCAAACCCTATGCAGCCTCCGCCAACTACATCAACAAGATGAGCGACTATTGCGGCGACTGTAAATACAATAAGGGCGATCGCACAGGAGCAAAAGCCTGCCCCTTTAATTTCTTCTACTGGGACTTTCTCAACCGCCACTACGACAGCCTCAAATCCTTGGGCAGAATGAACCTTGTCCTCAGCCATATAAAACGCATCTCCGAATCCGAAATGAACGAAATGACCGCCCTAGCAAAGGTATGGTGGGAAAAAGAACTAAACAGGCAGCAGTAAATCGAAATCTGCTCAATGCTAAATGCTCAATGTTAAATGATAAATGAAATAGTACCTATGAACTTTTTTCAAAAAGTCAAGGAAAAGTTATTAAATCTTATTTTAAGCTGTTGTTTTACCTCATGCATTCCCCACTGTTTCCACAGTGGATTTTGAGTTTTTCCACATATTACTTACTTTTATCCACAGGCTACAACGAGAGAATAAGCTCTTGAGTATTCAATCGTGGATTTTCGAGTTTCACTTAAAATTAATCTTTCCATAACCCATTTTAATTAAGAAATGTAACAAAAAACAAGTTGAAACACCTATTGTTTCGTTGGGCATAGAAAAAAAACAGAATCTATTTAATATTTCTTAGCATTGACAAACTCCCCCCTTTTAAGAGGACAATAGGTCAGCAAGTATCTCACCCAGCTAAAATCCAATCTAGTCAGTCACAGATTACTCCGCGCACAAAAGTGGCGCTTTGTCAGTCTCCGCAGCACGTACGGCGATGCTTTCAGCATCTGACCTTTGCAAAGCAAAGGCACAGGAACGAATGTTCCGCGTCCGCCGCCAAGGCGGCTAGCAAATCTTCGGTTTGCGCGAGACGACGAGGGCGATGTTTCGCAAATGACGGAGCCTGATGTGACCGTTGGTAAAGTTAACTCTGAAGTTTAAAATCGTCAACTTTTCTATATTGATTGATAAATCTTCGAGATTTTTTGGCAAAGACTTTATTGGCTGAAAATGTATAAATGGCGATCGCTCGCGATTCGCTTGAGAAGCCAGTCATTGTGTCATCTGGCACGAAAACAGAAAATATTTATTTTAGGAGCATTGAACCAATTATGAACTCAAACGTAAGTATTCTGGCAGATATACCCGAAGAACTACACTTTTCACTCAAAAGCTATCTAGAAACTCACCCGCACTGGGATCAAGATCGTGTTTTTGCTGCTGCCCTGTCGCTATTTTTGTTGCAAAACAATACCAATCAGGCAATAGAAGCAGATCAGAGTCATCGAGCCTGCGCCAAGGTCTATTTGGAAGCTTTGTTTCAATCTAACTAGTATAATTAGCTACAAAGTAGCGTAATCACTCACGCTCATAATCACTGCTTACTAGATACTCGTGACTTCTGATCCGACTGGCTTAATTATTCCTAAGTTAATTGTGGGTTTGGGCAATCCTGAACCCAAATATGACCATACAAGACACAATATTGGCTTTGCCGTCCTCGATGAGCTAGCCCAAGTATGGCAAATGCCTTTGAAAGAAAATAAACGCTTTCAAGGGTTGTTTTCTGAGGGAGTAATCGGGGGCGGAAAAAAAGTTCGGCTCTTAAAACCCCTTACCTATATGAATCGTTCTGGGCAATCTGTGAGAGCTGTTGCCGACTGGTATAAAATCGAACCTCAGTCGGTGCTAGTTGTCTACGATGACATGGATTTACCAGTAGGTCGCTTGCGTCTCAGATTATCGGGATCGGCAGGGGGTCACAATGGCATGAAGTCAATTATCGCTCACCTGGGGGGCAAGGATTTTCCTCGTCTCAGGATTGGTATTGGTAAAGCTAATGGCGAGAAGAGTACAGTTAGCCACGTATTAGGCAAGTTTGCTCCAGAAGAATCGAAAGCGATCGCCGAAATTCTCTACGTATCGGTCAAGGCGATTGAATTAGGCTTAAAAAACGGTATTGAACAATCAATGAATCGCTATAACGGCTTTACGCTTGATTAGCTCTTAGCTTATAAAAAAAACCTCGGCTACCAGACCGAGGTTTATTATGAGAAGATTGCTTGCTTTAGAAGTTATTCGCGCCAAGATAATTCAGTATTTCAAAATAAAAACTAAATATATAAAATGCTTAATACATCCAAAACTATTGCCATAAGTTAGCCGCGCTTGAATTTGCCCAAGTTAACTTATGTAAATGATTATAACAAGATATGTAAAATTGTGTAACTTTTATTAATATTGAGTTAAGTGATGCTGTTTGGGCAGTGAAGAACATGAGTGATGTTGATCAGGAATTTTGCCAGTCTTCTGAAGTAAACACCGATGTAGGCAGTCTGTTAGAGAATGTTTATCGCTGTGCGGATAAAAGCACCTGGTACAGTGCGGTAGCATCAGCCTATGATCGCACTAGACCAAGGTATCCTGCGCAAATATTGGCGACAATGCAGTCAAAAGTAGGATTACAGCCAGGAAAGTCAGTATTAGAAATTGGTGCAGGTTCGGGGATCGCGACGATCGATTTGGCTAAATTGGGGGCAAGAATGGTCTGTCTTGAACCGAGTAAATCTGCCTGGGCGATCGCCAAAGAAAAATGTCTGGCTCATCCTCATGTCGAGATGGTCAACTCAACTTTTGAAGATTGGGATCTCCCACAGCAGCAGTTTGATGTCGTTGTCGCTACGACTTCTTTTCACTGGGTAGATACCGAAGTTAGATATATCAAAACTGCTCAGGCATTGAAAGATAACGGGTTTTTGGTTTTGCTCTGGAATACTCCTCCGCAGCTGAGTTATGAAGCGCATCAGAGTTTACAGGATGTATATCGGGTCTATGCCCCTAAGCTGGGTAAATATGAGGGACATAAGGAGCATCAGCAGAATATAGCTAAATTTCCCCAGCAGGCGATCGCTTCGTGTTATTTTGGCGATCTGACAAGTCACCATGAGGTTATTGTCGTTAGGTATACGGTAGATGATTACCTTACTTTGTTGAGTACCCTGTCGCCATATATAGGATTGACATCAGAATCTCGACAGGTTCTATTTGCCAAATTGAAAACCAAATTAGAGCAGTTGAGCGATCGCAATTCTCAGCTAAATCTTTCGTATCTTTCTTTACTGCAAATTCTCCGTAGGAGTTGAGGTTTTGTTTCTGGGAACTATTAGAGAGTAAGAGGTAAGCCCTAAAGGATACCGCTTCGCGTAAAGTAAGAGGTAAAAAGCTTTGCTTTGATAGCCGAATATTTGGCAAGTTCAACAGTAGCCAAAGGTATCTGTCATGAGATATAGGGCGATCGGCTGGTCAAACTAGTTACCATGAAGTAGTGAACCTAAAATTTCAGTTTGCATAATTAGATTAATAGGCATCTAGTAGATCGATATCTCTAGAGCAATAAGTTTTTATGAAATCAACTATAGACAGTAGTTATAAACGTAGTCCGGCGATCGCCACGGGCATAGCCGCGATCTGTTTGACCTTGATTGGTTTTACTACCTACAGGGTAGTCAGCAGCAGCAGTTCTCAGGTAGATCTAGAATCTCTGACTGTATCTGTCAAGGAAGAAGATCTTAATTTAGAGATTCAGGCTAGTGGTAGGGTTGAGCCGATCAAAAGCGTTAACGTTAGTCCAAAAGAGCCAGGTAGATTGGTAGAACTGCTGGTAGAACAGGGCGATCGCGTTAAAGTGGGAGATACTTTAGCGGTAATGGAAAATGATGACCTTGCAGTGCAAACTTCCCAAGCAAAGGCTGAATTGAAGCAAAATCAGGCAAATCTGCGGGAAAGCAAGGCAGAAATCAAAGCAGAAATCGCTCAATCTCAGGCAAGACTGAGACAGTTGGAGGCGAAGCTAAATCAGGTTCAAAACAGAATTCCCCGAGATATTGAGCAGACAAAAGCCCAGATTAACGGTGCAAAATCACGCTTAAGTTTAGTCCAACAGCGGGTAGAGCGTAATGAATATCTACTTAAGCAAGGAGCGATTTCCCAAGATGCTTTTGATGAGATCGCCGATAATGCCCAAAACGCACAGTCTAGTATCAATGAGCTGCGACAACGGCTAGAACAGTTAGAAACAACTGGTGAGGCAGAGGTTGCTCAAACCAAAGCCGAAATTGCCGAGGCGAGGGTTAATCTAGAGCAAAAACAGGCTACTGCACCCGATGAAATAGCAGGGTTAGAAGCATCTTCTGAACAGGCGCAAATGTCTCTCAAGCAGTCGGAAATTCAGTATGCAGATAGTATTGTGAAAGCTCCCTTTGACGGTATTGTCACCCAGCGGTATGCCGTAGAAGGGGCATATGTTGCTCCTAGTACTTCTGGTTCTGGTACAGCTTCGGCTTCGGCTAATTCTATTCTGGCGCTGGCTCAGGGTTTGGAAATTGTTGCCAAAGTTCCCGAATTGGATATTGGTCAATTGGAGCCTGGACAAAAGGTTAAGATTGTCGCGGATGCTTATCCAGATCGAGAGTTCATCGGCGAGATCAAGCGTATTGCTCCCGAAGCAGTAATTGAGGAGAATGTTACTTCCTTTGAGGTGCGGGTTAAGCTCGTGACAGGACAAGATATCCTTCGTTCTAAAATGAACGTTGACGTTACTTTTATCGGCAGAGAGTTAAGCGATAGTCTGGTGGTGCCAACAGTGGCAATCTTTACCGAAGATGGGGAACAAGGGGTAATGATCGCCGATGAGAATAATGAGCCAGTATTTCAGCCTGTGAAAGTAGGGCTATATTTAGGCGATCGCACTCAGATCCTTGAGGGAGTTGAGGCTAACCAGCAGGTATTTGTCGATCTGCCAGAATAAATAGTTGTTTTACACGTCTAATGTGAATTAGATAAAAGATTTAGTATCCTTTTCTGCCCTAGAGAAGTTATCCCCAAATATAAGCTCCATAAAAATTAAGTTTGCTTTTAATCTTAGCGATCGCTTGATATTTTTGATTGTCAACTAGAACAACTAAGATTGCCTGTTTGACTGGAGTTCATTTTAGCGACTATGAACTGCGTTAAGGCTGTTGATTCAGCTCGGCTGGAGACGCGCAATATAATTGCCTTGTCTTGATAACAAACTGAAATTAAGTTGAGAAGGTGTCATTTAGTGATTTACTAGACACCTTTCAAAATTGATAATTGATAGTTGACCACGAATAATGGATGATTACCTGTCGCTACCAACAAATTAGAAGTGTTGCTTCAATCTAGAGTTCAGCGTAACCAAAGGTAACATTAAATTCTTCGCACCAGACAGAAACTGAACCATAGTCATCTAGATTTACGTCTGCTGGAACTTCGTATCTTTGAGTCCCTGTAAAACTTTCGATGGGCGCAAGACTTATGTAGTCAGCTTCAGCGATACTCGATTCGACAACAGGATCTTTGTGGAGAATAATTTCTAGGTCGGGTCCTTCTGAAACCTCAAAGTCGTCGCTAAACTCGATGTATTGTTTGCCATTTTCTTCAACTACGTCAAAAGTTCCAGCAATTTTGTTACGCGAACCAACAGCTACAAATTGGCTCAAATCTGCCGCAGCACAAGGATTAACTGAAGCACAGGGATTAACCGAGGCACAAGGATTAACTGAAGCACAGGGATTAACTGAAGCACAGGGATTAACTGAAGCACAGGGATTAACTGAAGCACAGGGATTAACTGAAGCACAAGGATTAACTGAGGCACAAGGATTAACTGAAGCGCAGGGATTATCCGCTACAATCGCTGAAGAGCTGCCAGTCTGAGAAGGAAATGCGATCGCAGTACTAGAGAAAAGGGCAGTACCACCGATAGTTAGAATTGAAGCAGTAGCTAAAGTAGCAATGTATTTAAGTTTCATAGCTTTCTTGAGTTTTAGTTTAGATGTTTGTTTACCTGACACTTATCATTTAACTCAAGCTAGCTGAGTTCTATCTGAGAACATGATTTGATTCTGCTAAACTTTCCCAGGCTACTCTTTCAGACAATTATCATGATGGAGATCGTCCCTACTCTAGTGACGTTTCTAGCTCTTGGCGATCGCCCTATTGATTTGGATCTTAGAGCTTTCAAATACTATTACATCCTTAGAACGACTCCTTCAATACAATTTTTAGATTTAATTTAAACAGTTGGAAATTGAAATCGAGAGAGGATTCTAGATGGTAAAGTCATCAGACATAGGCGAACAGGCAATCAGTAAAGCAGCGGAGCTTGGTATAAAATCACAGCTTGATGAATCTGAAAGCTTGGATGTCAATATTCGTTCTCATCCTCTAGATTTGGTTCAAGGCAATATTGAATCTGTCAGTGTTGAGGGTAGAGGCTTGGTAATGCAACAAGATTTGCGAGCCGATAAGTTGAGAATCGAAACTAACAGTATCTCGATTGATTCTCTCAAGGCTGTCATGGGTGATATTGAGCTAAATCAGCCTACTGATGCCAGGATGCTAGTGGTATTAAAGGAGGAAGATATTCAAAGAGCATTCAATTCAGAATTCGTCCAAAAGAAATTACAGAGTCTAACCATCAACTATGAAGGAGAAAAAGTTAACGCCAAGATCGAGCAGGTAAAGTTTTTGCTACCAGAGGCAGACAAGGTTAAGTTTGATGCCGATGTTTTTTTAATCGAACTAAATCGACAGGAAAAAATATGCTTTACTGCTATACCGAAAGTTAATGACGCTGGTAGCTGTGTTGTTTTGCAGTCGGTCAAATACCAGCAGGATTCTCAATACAACGATGATGTAGGACAGGCAATTATCGATAGCGCAGAGCAAATATTGGACATACGTAATTTTAAACTAAGCGCAATGTCGTTTAAAGTCAGAAAGCTAGACGTTAAGGCAGGTACATTAACTATCGAGGCTGATGCGGAAATTAGAGAGTTTCCTGATGCTGACTAAGCTTGATGATGTCAGCATTATAGAGACAAGAGGTGTTTTGCCTCTATCTATCCTGGGAGTTCTAACTCCTACCCTGAGCCACTCCACAGAAGAAATCGATATACTGCTCATGTCCGTTAGGAAAAACAAAATTCAACGTTAGAGGGTCTTCTGTATCTCCTGCGTCCCCTGGTCCTTGTAAAACTTTGAGTTGTTCTGGGTTAGTACGATCTATTTTGAGTGCCTGACGATTTTTAACTTCGCCGCTGCTGCTGTCTACATAAATCACGGCGTTATCGGTATTGAATTCCTTGCCCAATGCCTGAACTAATTCCAAGAAACCGCGATCGCTTCCTCCTCGTTTGTATTCGGTTTTTCCTTCTTCAGTTACGGCTTTGCTAGTTACTGTATCTCCTGCACCGACGATGGTTGGCATCAAAGTAGGGTCGAATTTGTCTTTGACAAGCTGGATCAGTTCAGTTTGCTGGCTCGGTGCTTCTCTGGCATTAAAATTCATCCCCAAAGGATATTTTCCTGTCTGTAGATAATAGTAGTGGTTGAGAATTACTATTACCCCCACTTCTTTGATTCCTCCCCGTAGCATAAACTGGAAGTCGGTCGTGCCAGAATCTTTGCCTTTTGCTGGCTGCATGACCTCTAGTCCCTGCTCATTTCGACCGAGGTTAGGAGCGTAATGAATAAAGAAAGAGTCTCTTAAACCTTGCTGCTGTGCCTGTGCTAGTAAATCATCGGTAAACGCCTTCATTTTCTGCTGAAGTTGGGCGTAGAGTTCGGGACGATCTTTGAAAGTTTCATGAAAAACGTTCAGGTTAGCCGTAGGGGAAACCTTGTTATCTAAAACCGTGGCTCGAATATATTCTTCTAACTGTTCGTCACTTATCCCAAAACCTAGCTCTTGACCCAGTTTTCTCAGATAATCCGCCACCTTTACAGGTACAGCTTCCAAAAATGTCATTTCTGCCTCGCTTACCCCAGGATGAACCACATTACCGTAACAATCCTGCCACTGTACGCCACCTGCTGCTAATCCCTGAAGATATAAACCTTCTGCTTGAGCTTCATCTGGACTAAAGGTACGTTCGATGATGCCGTTAACTCCACGCTGTCCGATATGTTCGCCGTTGGTTAGTACAAAAAAATGTTTGCCTAGTGTCTTAACTGCCTTAATATATCTGCCCTCCATAACCCGCGTTAGAGGATCTTTGACCAAACCCATACACACGCCATCAAGGTCTTGAATGATCAGGATATTTTCTCGTTCGACTAGTGCCTGACATAAACTCTGGTGGTCTAAAGAAAGCGATCGCTTTGCGAGGGAAGTAGTAGAAACAGTCATAATATACAGTACGCTCCAGAAGAGTTGAATATCAGCTTTAAGTACCCATAAAACTAATACCATTAATTTAATTCCCCCGTTCAGAATGCAATTTAAATTTCGCCCCACAGTTTGGCTGGCGGGAATATTTTTAGCAGCAATATTCTTGTTTCCGCCTTTTGTCTCCGCTACTTTAGCCGAGATCGTCACCGCCACCAGCACCCCTGCGATAGTCGAGCGCGTTATGGGCGATAATGCGATCTATCTGGGCGAAAATCATGATAGTGCCGCGATCCATCAACAGCAGCTAGAGATTATTACTCAACTCCAGGAGAAGCTCGATCGCAATAGCAGTGATTTTCAGGGAATAGCGATCGCCTGGGAAATGTTTCAACGTCCTTTTCAGCCGATTTTAGACCGTTATCTGAGTGGAACTATCAGCGAGTCCCAACTACAGCTACAAACCGAATACGACGATCGCTGGGGCTTTGACTGGGAATTTTATGCCCCGATCCTACGCTTTGCCCAAGAGCAACAAATTCCGCTGATTGCCTTAAACACTCCTGCCGAAATTACGCAAAAGGTGGCAGAATCAGGCATAGAGAGTTTGAAAGGAAGTGATTATCGCTATATTCCGCCTCTAGCAGAAATTAAGCTCGATAATGCTGAATATCGCCAAAGATTAAACAATATCTATCAGCAGCATGTAGAGGAAGGACAGGGAAACAGCACCGATGCCGCTAACTTCTTTGCCGCCCAGGTACTTTGGGACGAAACCATGGCAGAAGCGATCGCCCAACGTCATTTAGCCTATCCCCAAGAGCAAATAGTAGTACTAGTAGGTAAGGCGCACGTCATGTACGACTACGCTATTCCTAATCGAGTAGTCAGGCGTATTAATAATCCTGATTTTGCTCAGAGTATTCTTTTGTTAGAAGCGTCTTCAGTTGAATAGAATCTGTGTTTAACTGATCAATTTTCCTCAAAGAAATAAGCTGCCAAAAAAAAAGCGATCTCCCCATCGAGCGATCGCCATCAACACATAAGTAGAGATAGTTTGTAACTAAGCGATGGTTACATCATCAGATAGATAGACATCTTGAATTGCATGGAATAGCTGAACTCCTTCCGACATGGGACGTTGGAAAGCTTTTCTGCCTGAAATTAGACCACAGCCTCCTGCCCGCTTGTTGATGATTGCCGTCCGTACCGCGTCAGCAAAATCATTCTCCCCAGACGAACCGCCCGAATTGATCAAGCCAGCACGTCCTGCATAACAATTAAGTACCTGGTAGCGAGCAAGATCGATGGGATGATCGCTACTCAATTCACTGTAAACGCGATCGTCAGTACGACCATATTTTTCTCCTGTAGCTTGAACAACTGCCCGATAACCGCCGTTGCAGGTAGGCAGTTTTTGCTTGATAATATCCGCCTCAATCGTTACACCCAGATGATTGGCTTGACCTGTCAAATCTGCGGCAAGATGATAGTCTTTGTCTTGTTTAAAAGCATCATTACGCAAATAGCACCAGAGAATTGTCGCCATTCCCAGTTCATGAGCTTGGGCAAAAGCTTTACTGACCTCCTGGATTTGTCTAGATGACTCCGCCGAGCCAAAGTAAATTGTTGCTCCAACTGCCACAGCGCCCAAATCCCACGCCTGTTTGACTGACGCGAACATAATTTGATCTGAAGGGTTGGGATAAGTTAGAAGCTGATTGTGATTGAGCTTGACGATAAAGGGTAGGCGGTGGGCATACTTCCGAGACATCAGACCCAAAACCCCCAGAGTGGTAGCTACGGCGTTGCAGCCACCTTCCAATGCTAGCTGGACAATATTTTCTGGATCGAAATAAATTGGGTTAGGTGCAAAAGAAGCGGCGGCGGAATGTTCGATGCCCTGGTCTACAGGCAAAATTGAGAGATAGCCTGTATCTGCTAACCGACCTGTAGAATATAGCTGCTGTAACGATCTAAGTACTCTAGAATTGCGATCGCTGTTGATAAAAATGCGATCGATAAAATCTCTGCCTGGCAAATGCAAAGTATCTTTAGGCACTCTGGCTTTATAGCTTAGTAGGTCTTCTGCTTCTTGACCCAGTAGTGATGAGATACTGCGAGAGGCTAATTCAGTGACAACCATAATCTTTGTTAGTTAAATTGTTCGGCTCACTCTTATTTTGACTAATTTCTCACTATTACTCTGAGAATTTCCTGATAAATTAGTAATCTATAAGTTGATTAGTAATACCCATACAGTCAGGACTTTTTCTTAGTTAAGAAATAATTTTAGCTCTCTATCTACATCAGAGGTTGGGTAAAGCGATCGCTAATGACGCGAAACCAAATTTCTGTTCAAAATTAATTATTCTTAATAATCAATAACTGATAACTGTGCTTCCATCAACAATTCTCAACGATTCTAAAATTTAATCTCTCTGCTTTGTAGTCAACAAACTAGAATAAATCTTTGACAAAAGAATATGTTTGGATTAAAGCCAAATAATTAACAAAAGTTTGTATTTAAAAAATATAAAGATTTAGTCTGTGATTGCTAAAACCCATGCTCTGTAATCATTTTATAGTCTGCCTTGTGTAGTCAAAATGTTGAGAAATATTCAATGATTACTAAGACAAGTTAAAGATCCTCTTGACTGACTGGGGATCGATTTAGGATGCAGCTAGTGACTGAAACACCAGGGGGAGTTGTGTACTCTATAATCTCTTAAATTTTAATAGAAACATTTATCAATCGAGAAAGAGCAAATAAGCTTTGTTTTCTGAGGATAAAGTTTTAAATATTGCTAACACAACAAAATCAGTTATCGCGCTTCAGCCAAGAATTTAGAAGTTTTCTGAATCAGTAAGGCATTGCTGCCGTCAGAAAATTTTGAGTTTAATTGTGTCTGACCCTAATAAACACTATCTGGAGAATCTATGACCGCAACCGTCGATAGACAAATAGAGAACAACCAACAGCCTGAAAACTCTCAACCAGGCCCTCGTAAAATTGGTGTTCCCAAAGAAATATATAACAATGAATGCCGCGTCGCAGCTACGCCCAATACAGTTAAAAAGCTGCAAAAATTAGGCTTTGAAGTTTTGATCGAAAGCAACGCTGGAGCAGCCGCTAGCTTTACCGATCAAGCGTATCAGGAAGCAGACTGCACAATCGTTCCAGATGCTGCTTCTCTCTGGTCACAAGCCGATATTATTCTCAAGGTTCGCGCCCCAGAGGATTCGGAAATCCAGGCTATGCCCCACGGTAAAACTATTATTAGCTTTATCTGGCCCGCACAAAATGAAGAATTATTAAATAAGCTAGCAGAACGCAAGGCTACGGTAATTGCGATGGATTCTGTTCCCAGAATTAGCCGCGCCCAAAAGATGGATGCCCTATCTTCAATGGCAAAC
>JBCBWB010000108.1:0-4017 GCA_039817275.1 Cyanobacteria bacterium J06648_1
CTGGCAGAAGATTTTCCCGCAGGAAGTCTCTCTCTCGATCACCCTTACTTCTGGTCATCATTTACCCTGATTGGTAAATGGAACTAACTGAAGTTCAAGATTATCCCAGGATTTAGCTTCAGTTAATCGCCGCCGCTAAAATCGTTTATTTTTCTAAGCGAACAACGTACCATTGCAAATAGCGATCGCCGCTGACATCTAGCTCAAAGTAGTTATCGAGTAAATGCTGTGCCTGTAATTCTGGCGACTCGAACTGTTCTAATTCTCTGGGAATAATCACATCTTCCTGCTGGAGCAGATCAGCTAGCTTAGTTTTTAATTCGGCAGCATTCATAAACTGTTCTGGTTGATCTGATTCGAGGACAACAAAACCGTCCTCTTGATACATAATTGGATCTGGCATGGCAATGGAGTACTGAGGTTTAATTTTTATTTGCAGGTTTATCCTATAAATTAATTTAGCTGAATGTTGTCAGAATTATTTGCTCTCGAATTTGCTCCGAAATTTTGACCAACGGTCACAGCAGGCTCCGTCGTTGCACGGCGGAGTAATCTGTAACTGTCCTTGCTAGCTTGGTTAAATGGCGATCGCCTAACTATCCAATCCGTCCCAAATTTCTCATTATTATGACCATAGGTTCCAATCCGCTATTAAATCTTGCATATGAACCAGTCCTAGAAAACCTGGGTGACGATTATTATGATGTAGTTGCGGCGGCGGAATTTCCCAGCCATTTTCTGCGCTATCGTAATGATCGCCTCTTGCCATTGTTGGGCTTGCAGCCAGAAACAGTAACAGACGGTGATTTTGTTGCCGCCTTTGGCAAGTTTGAGGGAGTTAGACCATTTTTAGCTCTGCGCTATCATGGCTATCAATTTGGTGCTTACAATCCCTTTCTGGGGGATGGCAGAGGATTTTTATACGGTCAAGTCCAGGGGGTAGACGGTAATCTTTATGATCTGGGTACAAAAGGATCGGGTCGCACACCCTATTCTCGTACTGCCGACGGCAGACTAACTCTCAAGGGCGGAGTACGCGAAGTTTTAGCAGGAGAAGCACTACATCAGCTAGGGGTGAATACGTCTCGCTGTCTGAGTCTGATTGAGACAGGGGAATCATTATGGCGTGGGGACGAACCATCTCCTACCCGCTCATCCGTGATGGTGCGGTTAAGCAAAACCCATATTCGCTTTGGCACTCTAGAGCGTCTCCACTACCTAGAGCGTCCTGATTTGATTCGGAAGCTAGTCGATAGTGCGATCGCCGTTTATTATCCAGACATTAGCGATCATGAGAACAAATACGAGCAATTTTACGGTCAGCTAGTAGTTCGAGTGGCACAGTTAGCAGCGCAGTGGATGGCAGCAGGATTTTGTCATGGAGTGCTTAATACTGACAATATGTCGATCGCTGGTGAAAGCTTTGATTATGGGCCTTATGCCTTTATTCCTACTTATAATGCTCGTTTTACTGCCGCTAGTTTTGACTATGGTGGTCGCTATAGCTATGGCAATCAACCCTACATCTGCAAGTTTAATTTGGAACTGTTACAAAAACCCCTAGCAATGATTACTGAACAATCTGTTCTAGAAGTAGGATTAACCCAGTTTGATGAGGCCTATCAGCAGCACTATCAGCAGTTGATGCTGCAAAAATTAGGCTTAGATACGGCGACAATATCTGCTTCAGAAACCTCAAGTCAGCAGAAGATGGGAGTTTTGACTGCTAACCAAGATCTGTTAGCTCAGACAGTTACCCTCCTGCGGGATAGCGAGATTGGCTATCATGGTTTTTTTGCCGAATTAGCACAGCAGTTTTCTCCACAGTGGCGCGAAAACAAAAGTTCGATCTTAAGCAATGCTACTTTTGCCCCTCAAGTAACAGAAAATTGGCGCAAGGCTTATCACAAGTGCCTTAACCTCACCGCACCCAGCGCCATGACCAAAATTGGCGATCGCCTCCAAGCTCATAACCCGCAAACTGCTTTACTAAGCCCTTTGATTGAATCGGTCTGGCAGTCCATCAGCGAAGATAATGACTGGCAACCTTTTGCTAGTTTGGTTGCAAAGCTACAGCAATAGACGGCTGTTTGATAGTTAATAGTTGATAGTTGTTAGTTGCCAGCTTATGAATAAGATCTGCGTGGCTAATCTAACTAACAGAATTGTCGCCATAACCTAAAGCTTAAAAAGAACCCAGAATATTTTTAAACTTCAGTAAAAATACGGAGATATTGTCAAGCAAGCAGATAAATATTGAGTAAATGCCGTAGATTAAGCGAGGTAGAAAGACTGATCAAGAGCATATAATTGAAGGCGATTTTTTGGTTAATTAATCATGATTAGTCAGTGCCTGAACCCAGATTGTCTACATAGCAATACGGATAATACCGAGCTGTGTGCGAGATGTAATAGTCAACTGCTGTTAATGAATCGCTATCGCGCCGTTAGTCTATTAGGACAGGGTGGTTTTGGTCGCACTTTTTTGGCGATCGATGAGCTGAAACCTTCTAAGCCACGTTGTGTCATCAAACAGTTCTTGCCAGAAGTAAAGGGGAAAAAGGCGATCGCCAAGGCAACAGAATTATTTGAAAGAGAGGCGGCTCGCCTAGATGAATTAGGTCAGCACGAACAGATCCCAGGACTGCTAGCTTTTTTTGATCAGGAAGAGCGAAAGTATTTGATTCAAGAATATATTGATGGTCAGGACTTGCTCAAGGTACTTTCAGCAGAAGGTAATTTTAATCAGCAGCAGATTAAAGAGTTGCTCAATGATTTATTGGATGTGCTTAAATTTGTACATGAAAACAATGTAATTCATCGAGATATTAAGCCTGAAAATATTATTAGAAGAAAAGAAGATGGCAAATTAGTCTTGGTCGATTTTGGGGCTGCCAAATCAGCTCTGTCCAATAGTAATTCACAGTCAGGCACAATTATTGGTTCTGCTTCTTATATCGCTCCCGAACAGGCCGCAGGAAAGCCAAAGTTTGCTAGCGATCTCTATAGTTTGGGGGCAACTTGCCTCCATCTATTAACCAGTATTGAACCCCTCAAGTTATTCAATAATGATGAAGGAGAATGGAACTGGCGATCGCATCTAGAAGATAATGAAATTGACTACGAACTGAGCCATGTCCTCGACAGACTAGTAGAAGGGGCAACTAAACGACGCTTCCAGTCTGTGGCGGAAGTAGAAAGAGCCTTGGCGGGGGATATTCGTCCCCTTGCCCGTATTCCCCAGGCTAAATCTTCTTTGCGCCGCGATCGCCGTAGGGGAAATAATGTGAGCAAGTCGGCGATCGCAAAATCTCGCACCCACTGTCGAGTCAATAAACTAGATTTGAAAGTTCTAGAGTTTCAGTACAGCAAAATCGACAACGATCCCTGCGTGATCATGGGCAAAACTGTCAGCCTCACTATCAATCGCTATACGGGCAAGGCAAAGTATATGACCTTAAAATTAGGTCATGAAATGTCGATTGATTTGATTGGTATACCAGGCGGTAAATTCATGATGGGATCTCCAGAATCGGAGTCAGAAAGAGAAATAGAAGAGTCGCCGCAGCATTCAGTCAAGATCCGTCCTTTTCTCATGAGCAAATATCCGATTACCCAAGCACAGTGGTTGGCGGTGATGGACGATAATCCCTCTCGGTTTATTGATACCGATCCTAGCCGTAGCCAAAAACCAGTTGAACGAGTTTCCTGGCTGGACTGTGACCTATTTTGCCAAAAACTCTCCCAGTTAGTTGGTCGAGACATCAGACTTCCGAGCGAAGCCGAATGGGAATATGCCTGTCGCGGCAGAACTGAAACCCCTTTTTACTGTGGTTCAACCATTAGCACTGAATTAGCCAATTACAATGGCGAAGATGTTTATAACAACGGGATAGAAGGGGAAAATCGCCAACAGACTACGGAGGTAGATAGCTTCGCTGCCAATCCTTTTGGACTATACGACCTGCATGGCAACGTTGCCGAGTGGTGTGCCGATACCTGGCATAGTAACTATCA
>JBCBWB010000108.1:4115-18436 GCA_039817275.1 Cyanobacteria bacterium J06648_1
AGGCGCCGACAGACGGTAGCGCCTGGATGAGCAATAATCCCAAAGATTTACGGGTTCTACGCGGGGGTTCTTGGCTACATCTTCCTGGATCTTGTCGTTCGGCTCAGCGGCTCAAATCTGCTCCTCAGAGTAAGTCTGATGCCTTTGGTTTTCGTATTGCTACTAGTATTTGACGATCTGCTTTCCTGAAGATGTCTCTGACTAAAATCAAGAGCAGGGCAACCTTTAGTAATTCAAATACATTATGAGATTAATCACTGAGTCTATTGGCGATCGCCTCAACAAGTTTAAGATTGCCTTGAGCCGTGGGGTGAATGCGATCGCGATAGAGAAATTCGGGTTGGGGGAAATCTTGCCAGGCGGCAAGAATATCTAGATAGTCGATGTTTTCCTTGCGGACTAGCTCTAGAAGGCTTGATCTAGCCGTTAATTCGCTCTTGGTTGAACCTTGCTGGAATTCTCGTAACAGAGGGGTTAGAACTAAAACAAACTTGGTATCGGCGGCATCGGAGATCGCTTCGATTTCGCGAATAGCTGCTAAATTTTGCTTCAGGCGATCGCTTTCTGCTTCTGCTTCTTTTTGTCTTGCTAATTCGGGATTCGGTTTTGCTGGAGCCATAAATAGTTGGTAATACTCAATTATGGCTAGCGGTGGGTTTTGGTCTGGGTAGCTAGGAGTACCTACCGCCAGAGATGTCGGCTCAGGAGCCAGTAAGTCGTCGGTGTTGATCACTAAAACTAGGGTAGAGCTATCAAATAAACCAAAACGCTGAAGATATGCCAACTGATTACGAGGACTCCAAGAGTTTGCCGAAATGTTGAGAACTTCTACCTCATCCTGTAATTTGTCAGACAGTAGATTGGACAGGGTTTGACTTTGGTCTGTCCACCAGGAGCCATTAACGACGGAATCTCCCAATAAGATCAGGCGATCGCTGGGACTGGTTTTCAAGGGGGCGCTACGCATCGAATATTGGTTGGTCTGATATAAACTCCCTTGACGACGTAAGTTTTGGTTAGGCGCTAGAAGATAGCCAATCTCGCGATCGGCGATATATAAAGGTGGTGTACCTAGTCCTCCTAGCAGTCTCAAACCAACTTCGGTGAGAGCAAATGCGCCAGTAATACTAGCCAGAACAATGAGTAGAGTCTTCATAGTTGGAGAAAAAAGAGCGAAGCTAATTTTCACTATCTGAGGGAAATTTTAAGAATAGCCCGAAATCTAAATTGGTTTGATAACATTTACATATTGCCAACCAAGACAGCAAAAGAATAATTTAAAAATTTCTATCTGCTGGTTTCTATAAAATCGTTACTCTGATCAGAGTAGAGGAGCAAAATATGTCTGACTTAAATCGAGGAATCATGAAGTTCGACGGCGCAGATAAGCCAGTTTTGGTAGCTGTGTCCGCGGTATTGATTTTTGGCGGCATCATCGCTCTAATTACCTGGGCATTGAAATCGGCTTACTTAGTATAGGTTCTAGCCGCGATCGCCAATAAAAATCGGCGTAAAAAAATGCTCAATCGGACTTTTTTTTTGTTTGTGCGCCACGGTACGAATATCCTATGCTATGATGTTTAACCGTGACGTAAATGGGTCGATGTCCGAGTGGTTAAAGGAGGCGGACTGTAAATCCGCTCGCTATGCGTACGCTGGTTCAAATCCAGCTCGGCCCACTCAAGGGTTTTGAAAGGCTAACTTCGCTATTGTGGAGTTGGCTTTTTGCTTTTAGGTCTAATTATTAGATAGATATTAATTTGCTCGTAGATTGCGGTCGCTACAGGATGAAATTTATCGGCGTTGATTTTGGCTGGTCATCGGGGGCGAGTGGTTTATGTTGTTTAAAATGGCAGAACGACAGTCTAGAACTTATCGAGCTAACAACAATCTTAGAGGTTGCAGAAATATTAGCCTGGATTGACCACCAAGCGCCCGATCAGACCCCTGCCTTAGTTGCCATAGATGCGCCGACAATTATCCCCAATCAAACGGGAATGCGCCTACCAGACAAGCTAACTCACAAGCATTTTGGTCGCTACCATGCTGGGTGTTACCCCGCTAATTTGGGTTTGAAGTTTGCCCCGCGCACGACAGGATTTAGTCAGAGCTTACTCACCAGAAAATTTCACCACGCGCCAACAATTGAGCCACAGCAATTAGGGAGATATCAGATCGAAGTATTTCCCCATCCCGCGACAATCAATCTGTTTGGGCTAGAGAGAATTTTGAAATACAAAAAAGGTAGATTAGCCGAGCGTCGGTGTGAATTGCTTAAATTACGTGGCTATATAACCGCTATTCTGCCGCAACTAGAGCCTGCGCTGAGCCTATCTGCCGTAGAACACATTCCCGCAATCGCCCCTCAACCGACAGGAAAAGAACTAAAGGCGATCGAGGATTGTCTAGACAGCCTTATTTGTGCCTATGTTGCAGCTCACTGGTGGTACTGGGGGCAAGCCAAAAACTTAGTTTTGGGAGATTTAGATTCAGGTTTTATCGTGGTTCCTCAAAATTCCTCAACTGAGGCGTAGATGACCAGAAAATAATGAAATATATTCAATGACAAGTATTCATCAAGTTATTAACTGGATTTTGTGCAGACAAATAACGAACAGCGAGCAAGCAAGTCAGGATAAATTCAAAATCAGGCTCAAGCAAAGATCCTTAATAGCTGATAAACCCTGAAACATGGCACAATAAAATACGTTTATAAAATGAAAAATTAACGGCAACCAAGACCGTTTAATATAACAAAATTAATATGACTGCAACAATCCCCGCACCTACCAAAACTCGTCGCCAGGTTTTTCCCTTCACGGCTATTGTGGGACAAGAAGAGATGAAGCTGGCTCTTCTGCTCAACGTAATCGACCCAAAGATTGGCGGAGTCATGATTATGGGCGATCGCGGTACAGGCAAATCAACTACGATCCGTGCATTAGCCGATCTTTTGCCAGAAATTGATGTGGTGGCTGGCGATCCGTTTAACAGTGACCCCGAAGATGCCGATTTGATGAGCGATGAAGTAAAAGAAAGAATCGAACAGGGAGAAGCAGTCGAAACTGTCAAGAAAAAAGTGCAGATGATTGATCTACCTTTGGGCGCAACCGAAGATCGAGTCTGCGGCACCATTGATATCGAAAAAGCACTGTCGGATGGGGTTAAAGCTTTTGAACCAGGTCTATTAGCCAAAGCTAATCGCGGTATTCTTTATGTAGACGAAGTCAACCTCCTCGACGATCACTTAGTTGACGTCCTCTTAGATTCTGCCGCTGGTGGCTGGAATACCGTAGAACGAGAAGGCATTTCCATTCGTCATCCAGCCCAGTTTGTCATGGTGGGTTCAGGCAATCCTGAAGAAGGAGAATTACGCCCTCAACTGCTAGATCGCTTTGGGATGCACGCGGAGATTCGCACCGTCAAAGAACCCGATCTGCGAGTACAGATTGTCGAACAGCGAGCCGAGTTTGACGGCAATCCCAACTCCTTTAGCCAGAAATATAGCGAGGAACAATCAGCTCTACAGGAGAAAATTGTACAGGCGCAGCAGCTATTGCCTTCAGTAGAGCTAGAATACGAGCTAAGAGTTAAAATATCAGAAATCTGTTCCGAGCTGGACGTTGACGGTTTGCGAGGAGATATTGTTACCAATCGTGCCGCCAAGGCGATCGCCGCTTTTGAAGGACGGACGGAAGTAACGGTGGATGATATTCGTCGAGTTATTGTCTTGTGTCTGCGTCATCGCCTACGTAAAGATCCTCTAGAGTCAATCGATTCAGGATACAAAGTGGCAAAATCTGTTGCTCGTGTGTTCGGTTTAGAACTTGAAGAGTAAAATCTTAAGTAGTGCCACATGCTTCTCGGCAAACTTTAATTTTCTGGGCAAAATTAATCAGTAGAATGGCACAATCGAGCTTACCTTGAGTTTATGGCAGTAACCACAGAAAACCCCCAAGCTAGAAAAACCGAACCGCAGGTTCCTCTGATTGAGCTGCGAGGAGTGAGCAAAGCTTTTGGCGACAATGTGATTCTTGATCGAGTTAACCTAAAAATAGATCCCAAGGAAGCGTTGGTGATTATTGGGCCTTCGGGAACAGGAAAATCAACTATTCTACGGATGATTGCTGGCTTGATGCCTATCGATAAAGGCGCAATCTATATTAATGGTGAGAAACGTACTGGCTTAATTGAAGACCAGAACGATCCGATTGGGATTAGCATGGTGTTTCAGCAGGCGGCACTGTTTGATTCCCTCACAGTGGAAGAGAACGTAGGCTTTTTGCTTTATCAGCACTCTAACCTGAGTCGGCGCAGAATCAAAGAGCTAGTCGATGAAAAGCTAGAGATGGTGGGATTATCAGGTACAAATAACAGTTTTCCTGCTGAATTATCGGGAGGAATGCGTAAACGAGTCAGCTTTGCCCGTTCCATTATATTTAATCCCGAAAACCCCAAAAGTAGACCAGAAATAGTTCTTTATGATGAACCTACCGCTGGTTTAGATCCAATCGCTTCGACCGTAATTGAAGATTTAGTTCGGGATTTACAGTGTACAGAACGAGGCTGCGGCACTTACATTATGGTTAGTCACCAACACAGCACCATTCGTCGCACCGCCGACCGCATAATTTTTCTCTATGGTGGCAAAGTACAGTGGATTGGTACTGTCGAAGACATTGACACTACCGACAATCCTCTTGTTAAGCAATTTTTTAGCGGCAGCATTGATGGCCCAATTCGGGTTAGATAATCAAAATATAGAAATCACAAAAATTTAGAGGGGAGTAGTATGCGATCGCGTACCTTAAAAGAGGGTTCAGTTGGTTTGCTAATTATAGCTGGGGCATTGGTATTCGGTGGGTTAACTCTCTGGATTAAAGGTTTTACCTTTGGCAAAACTAGCTATCAGATAGTTGCCGATTTTCCTGATGTCAACGGGATTAAAGTTGGAGATGGCGTGCGCTATCGAGGGCTACAGGTGGGCAGAGTAGACGAAATTCAGCCGAATACCAACGGCGTTGATGTGGTGTTAGAGATCGATTCGACCGATCTTTTAATTCCTCAAGATGCCACTTTGTTAGCCAGAAGTTCAGGATTAATCGGCGACACCTTCGTTGATATTGTTCCTCAATCTTCCTTGCCAGCCGCAGCCGCCAATCTCAACCCCGCAGGTTCTAACTGCGACTCTGCCCAGATAATTTGTGACAATGCTCGGTTGCAGGGAGAAAAAGGGATTACTCTAGACGATCTTTTGCCCTATACCTATCGCTTTAGTAGAGCCTATGGCGACCCAGAATTCGTTGATCGAATTGGAACTACGGTCGATAATGCGGGCGTTGCCGCCTCGGAAGTTGCCGACCTGACCCGTAATACTAATGCCCTGGTAGACGAACTACAGCAAGAGGTAGCAAATACTTCTCAAGAGCTAGTAGCTACCGCTCAAGCTTTTCAGACGACTGCTGAACAGGTTAACCGATTGACCGCCAATGTCGAACAGCTAATCGCGCAAAACGAATCAAATCTCAGTACTACTCTCACCAGCATTAGTACGGCAAGCGATCGCCTGCAAACTCTAGTAGCCAAGATTGATCAGGCAGTGGATACGGCTGATACCGAACAGCTTGCCAGCAATTTAAATGAGCTAACTAGCAATGCTCTGGTTGCTTCTGACAACTTGAGAAACATTACGGAAAGCTTTGGAAACGACCGCACCGTGGTTGGTCTACAACAGACGTTAGATTCAGCCAGAGTCACCTTTGATAATGCTCAGAAAATCACCTCCGATCTCGAATCTCTGACTGGCGATCCTGCCTTCGTTAACAACGTGCGCGACTTAGTAAACGGTTTGGGTAACTTAGTTTCGACTACAGAACAGCTAGAACAGCAAATACAGACTAGCCAGGCGTTCAAACAAAAACCAAAAGGGAAATTTGCTTCTACTTCAGTCGAGCAATAGTCGCCTTAAGGGAGGAATCCTCAGACGGGTTGATGAGCAAAACATTCCTCAACTCAATAAAAACTCTACCTCAAAACTCAACGATTACAGGAGCATGGTCGCTGGGTTTCTCTAGCTTTCTAGGTTCAACATCAATCCAGCAGTTGCTTGCCTGCTGATAAAGCTGCTCGGTTAAATAGTGATGATCTATACGCCAACCCCGGTTGCGGGAAAATCCTCCAGAGCGATAGTCCCACCAGCTAAACTGTCCTGGTTCATCAGTAAATTTACGAAAAGCATCTTGAAAGCCTAGTTGCAATATTTGAGATAAAGCCTCTCTTTCTACAGGGGAGGACATAATGTGCTTGTCTCTCGCTTTATTGGTGTAGATATCCTTATCTTCAGGAGCAATATTAAAATCGCCGCAGACACAGATTTCCTGCCCTCTAGTTTGCAGTGTTTGCAGATATTGACGCAATAGTCCTAGCCATTCCAGCTTATAAGCATATTTATCGCTACCGAGCGCCGAACCGTTGGGGACATAAAGATTGACAATCCTGACCCCATCGGCAATGCCGCTAATTACTCGCTTCTGGACATCTAGCTCACCTACTTCGCCTACGATCGGACTAAAGCCACAGCTCACTTCCTCTAGGGGTTTTGAGCTAAATAGAGCCACTCCGTTATAGGATTTTTGACCTGAGATATAGATGTTGTAACCCAGCTCCTCAAAATGCGATCGCGGAAAATCCTGATCTTGAACCTTAGTTTCTTGTAGGCACAGCACGTCTACCCGATGCTGCTGTAGCCAATCTGTGACAATTTGTAGACGAGAGCGAATTGAATTAACGTTCCAAGTAGCTACTTTCAATTGATGAAATCCTAGTATCTAGCAAATAAACTAATGTAACTTATCTGGGGTACCAAATTAAAGTATCTCGCTTTTCTCAGGAAAAATAGTAGTTTATAGCTAACATTAAGAGCCTAGCAATTTGGATTTTATACGTCCAACTCAGAAAATGCCCTTATCTGTTGGCGATCGCTTTAATTAAAGCCTTAAAATTGCGGATTAATTCAGAAGATCGGGCTATCTTAAAATAGCAATTATATTCACCGTCAGTTTAGTTGAACTATGTTTGGAAAGTCGCCCCGTGAACCACAAAAGCCTACAATGTCAGATTTGAAAGATATCAAACTTTCTCCCCCCTCGACGGTCAACCTGACTACCCCCCAGGATACTTTGTTGCAAACAAAGGAAATTACTGAAGACAAAGAGCTAGTTTCTACCGTGGAAAGAATTAGTCGAATAATATCGCCGTATTTTATTGCGATCGTTGGTTTGGCTCTTTATGAAAGCAACTTTCTTTTAGGTACAGTTTTTATTCTGATTGGCATACTTTCTTTGCTTAGGGTTACAACCAACGATGTCGGTAACTTTCTCGAATGGTTGAAAAACTTTTTGGGCTTGAAATAGCTAACTGCTTCAAGAGCTGGTGGGCAAGGTACGTCGAAGGATTTCCCAGAAATACTGCACTAGCCCACCCTCAAGAATTCTATTGTTGACTATCGATTTGCCAAGCCCACTTTAAGCACTGCTCAATGTTAAATGTTAATTGTTTAATGCTCAATGTTAAATGTTCAAAGCGGTTGCTTTTCTGGCACGCCGACTTCGCGAGGATATTGCTTGGAGGTGGCTGAATGCTTACGGAGATAAATACAGTGGCGTACCCCGTTACTCAGTGGTGTACCCCAAGGGTGGATTCGCTCAATTTTGCTACCCAACTTCCCTGCGGCGGCTGCTAAACCCTTAGTGTCATCTTCCTGCCAGTGTCCACGATAGAGAATGGCTAGCCCGCCTTTTTTGACAAAGGGCAAACTATATTCAGCGCAGACAGAAGGTTTGCTAACGGCGCGTACCAAAGCCAAGTCGTAGCTAGCGCGATCGCCTGGAATTCTGCCCAATTCTTCTGCCCTAGCAATAATTCCTGTGGCGTTATTTAGCCCTAGTTTGCTAATCAAATCGTTGACAAAATTAATTTTTTTGCGCGTCGAATCGAGAAGGGTTATATTCCAGTGGGGAAAGGCGATCGCTAGGGGAATACCAGGGAAACCTGCCCCTGTACCCACGTCAATGATCTCTAGCTTCTGGGACAGGATGTCTTCGATGCCGACGATTCCCGAAAGAGAGTCCCACAGGTGTTTCTCCCAAAAGTCTGCTGGATCGGTAATCCGAGTCAAATTTTGGAGCCGATTTCCTGCCAAAACCTCCTGGTAAACCTGCTGAAATAGCTGCTCTTGAGTATCATTGGGTTGCCAATCTAGAGTTTGGGACCAAACCTGTTTCATAGAGGGCAAGGTGCTGGTTTCAATTTGACTCATAGGCTTAAATGACTATCTGTTTAAGGCAGTTGGCTCAATTGATTTTAGAACGCCGCGCTCGATTGTCCAACAGCGATCTGCTATTTCAATCAGTTCTCCTGGATCGTGAGTTACCACCAATAGCGTCCAATGCTGCTTTAATTTGGCTAACAGCTTGGCTAATTGAATTCGCATTGACCAGTCTAGTCCTGCGGTGGGTTCATCTAGCATCAAAACATTGGGCTGGCGAATTAGCTGCACGGCTAGGGCTAAACGACGCTGCTGTCCTCCGCTGAGGGCGTGAGGGGATATCTGGAGAGATATATGCTCTAATCCTACCTCGCTTAAAGCCTCTCTGACTCTTTTTAAATCTAATTCGGGATGACCCAAGCGCAATTCTTCTAAGACTGTGCCGCCACAAAAATGCCGTTCGGGAAATTGAAATACCAATCCTGCCAATTGCTGTAGTTCAAGATCGGTAAGCTGTTGCGATCGCCAATATATTTCGCCTTTAGTTGGTTCGGCTAGTCCCGCCAAAATTTCTAAGATCGTAGTTTTGCCCGAACCACTTGCGCCCACTATTAATCCCAGCTTTTGAGCTGGTAGCTCCAAATTAATATCGTTTAGAATCGGTTGGGGAGTAGCAGCAGGGTGATAAATTAAATTTTGCAGACGCAGCATTGTTTAGTCAAGAAAGGTTTTCCTTTTTGATTATAAGCACTTAAATTAAGTAAATTTGATCAGTCAATTTGAATTTATTATCGTCGCAATTGACAACAGCATAATAACTATTTTCAGGAACTAGCTGCTCAATCTCCCCGTCTATAATTATCGAGATTACTAACAATCATCATTGGGCATATATGAATTTTCTACCTAAATTTATTAACTCCAAAAATAAGCTTAAGCATCTAGTATTGGTAATTTCTTTGGCAGTTGCTATGCCGATGGGGTTCAGTCCTGTTTCTGTCTGGGCAAAAGATCCATTCAGGGAGCAAGATGCTCGTGATATTGGTAAACATACTGAAAAAGCCTTTGAGACTATTTTTCTCGAAGGAAATTATCAGGCTGTTAGTGATGACTTAAACAAAGCTGAGGCAGAAGAGCCAGAAGAACCTCTAGCATATGCCATGCTAGCTTCATTGGCATATACGGAAAGAGACTGGGAAAGAATTAAGCAATATGCCGATAAAACTCTAGAGACTGCTCAATTGCTAAGTGACACAGATCCTGTTCGGGGTAATTTATACCTGGGAGTAGGTCATTTTTTGGATGGTGCCTATGTTTATGAAAAAGAAGGCGCATTACCCGCGATCAATAAGCTACAGCAGGTATTTAAATACCTAGATCGGGCAGAAGATGCCGATCCCAGCGATCCAGAGCTAAACCTGATTAAAGGTTATATGGACTTGTTGTTGGCCGTCAATCTGCCTTTTTCTAGCCCCGACCAGGCGATCGCCCGTTTTGAAAAGTATGCCGCACCAAATTACCTAGTAGAACGAGGGCTAGCCGTAGCCTATCGGGATCTCAAGGATTACGATCAGGCCCTAGAATACGCCAATCGAGCTTTGGAAATCGCCCCAGAAAACCCAGAACATTTCTATCTTAAGGGACAGATTTTGCGGAAGATTGGTAAACAGCAAAAAAGCGTTGAGATTCTCACCAAAGCAGTAGAAAATTTTGAATTAGCTTTGGCAAAATCTGACCAGCTACCCGAATTTATTCTCGAAACTCTAGAAAGAGAACATCGTTCTGCTCGTGAAAAAATTGTCGAGTTTGCATCGGCAAAGTAAAATTAGTCACTCTATCAGACCTAGCCAGGACTCAATCTAATTTATCTTCGGGATCGCTATGGTAAATTATAGCTTTGGAATATTAATCTGAATCAAGCTCAGGCATTCTATCTTTGATTACCTTGATAATTTGTTCAACGATTTATATTACTTAACTTACGACCTTAATAGTTACGAGTTATGAGCTAACTGTGCCTATTTATCAAAATTGATATTAACCTTATCAATAATAGAATAAACTTTTTATTTGTACATCATTTATGAGTCCGAACGTCTTATTCGCTCTAGTAGCAGGGTTAGTGTTACTAGTGATAGGAGCAGAGTTCTTGGTCAAGGGTGCATCCAGAGTCGCCGCGATTCTTAATATTCCCCCTTTAATTATTGGCTTAACTATTGTTGCCTACGGTACTAGTGCGCCAGAAATGTCAGTCAGTATCATTTCTAGTTTTTCCGAGCAAAGCGTTGATATTGCGATGGGAAATGTGGTGGGTAGCAATATTTGCAATATTCTCTTGGTGCTGGGTATGTCGTCGGTGGTAGCACCTCTAATTGTCACCAAGCAAATCATTCGTTCTGATGTGCCAATTATGATTGGCGTTTCCCTACTGCTATTTATGTTTGCCCTCGATGGTCAAATAAGCCGAGTAGACAGTATCATTCTTTTTATCCTTGGGGTCTTGTATACCCTTTCTTTAATCTATCAGAGTAATAAACAAGGTTCGGAGCAAGACGAGTTTGCCGAAGAATATAGTTTTTCTGATCCAGTTACCCCTATGGTCTGGGTAAAAAATATTGTCTATATCTTGGGTGGTTCAGCTCTATTAATTTTAGGATCCCGCTGGCTGGTCAATTCTGCCGTGACGATCGCCGAATATTTTCAGGTCAGCAAACTGCTGATTGGTTTAACTATTATTGCCCTGGGAACTTCCCTACCTGAGTTGGCAACATCTGTAGTCGCTAGCTTTCGAGGGGAGAGAGATATTGCTGTAGGCAATGTTTTGGGCAGCAACATTTTTAATATCCTGGCGGTATTGGGTATTGCCGGGACGATATCCCCCAACGGAATTGTGGTCAGTCCCTCGGTAATTAATTTTAGCGCCCCAGTAGCGATCGTCGTGGCTTTTGCCTGTCTGCCAATTTTCTATTCGGGTAAACAAATTGATCGCTGGGAAGGTCTGTTATTTTTATTCTATTACCTGGCATATAATGGCTACCTAATTCTCGATGCGACCAATAATCCCGTCTTGCCAATGTATATCAGGGTGATGCTTATCGGAGTAATTCCGCTGACGGCGATCGCCGTAATTACGATTGCGATTATGGAAAAACGAGCCGAAAGCAAGAAAACTGTTTGAGCTTTACAAGAGCATTCCTAGCGATCGCTAGGAATGTTCGGTGCGATCTCTAAGTCGCATTGTCTTACTTGTTGTAATATTGCGATAGTCGATTCAGTCAGTGCAGCGCATATGCGGAGCGGTATCATTTAGGATTCGCGCAGGTCGTTTGATGCTTAATTTCTGTTGTTCACTGGCTAATAATTCTGTTAACCTCAATGACAAGATCGGGAAATGCTTGAGGATAAATAACACCTGCACTTAAAGTTGATTTTGAACCGTATTCAGTTTTTTGTGGTTCGCGAAAAATAATAAGCTGTCTCTTTTTAAGATTGACGACCCAATATTCTGTTATTCCTACTGCTGCATAGATTTTGGCTTTGATATTTAGGTCTTTATCCAAACTAGTGTTGGAATACTCAATCAGCCAGAAGATATTTTCGGGATAAAGATGATGTGCTAAATATTCCCTACCCATTTTTTGCACGATCGCAATATCTGGTTCGGGTTCGCTATCATCAGGTAGCATAATTGGTTTTCCCGAACGAACTGTAGCGCGATCGCCTAATAATGCTCTGAGATAGTCTTCTGCTTCGCTACTAAAATAAGCATGAGCTTCTCCTTCTGGCGATATCTCAACAATTTTTCCTCTTAACAACTCCACTCGACGATGATCTAATAATCCAGACTCGATCATGGAGTGGTATTCATCAATCGTCCATTTGGCTAAAGTAACAGTCATCTAGCAGAGAACTCTCAAAAAAACCTATATCTATAAATTATCGTAGCTTCTCTATTTAATTTTGCCTTAATTTGGTAAACAGGCGATCGCTTTAATTCTTAATTCCATGGTTTAGACCCTGGCAAAATAACGTTTTAACTAGAAAAAATTAGAATCGAGGGAGAAATAAATCCCATCTTCTTGTAGAGAATTGTCTTCTGATTCAACTGAAGTCAAAGGAATACCCCAATCTAAGCGGGCGTTGAAGTTCGTACCCAAGGATAAATTCAAACCAACACCGACGGCGGGTAAGGTGGCATTAGTAACTTCGACATCACCACTATTCCAGACTGTTCCCACGTCAAAGAAAGGCGCAACCTGGATCAAACCGTCAAATCTTTGAAAACGTAGTACAGGAATGCGTAATTCAGCCGAGGCAAATAAGCCGTTATCTCCTAGGCTCAAATCTTGGCGATATCCCCTGGCACTATTTACCCCACCGATTCTAAACTGTTCCAAGGGAACCAAACTGCCCCCTGAGAACTGAGCATCACCCCTAAGCAGAAAGAGAAAGTCTTCTCGTAAGCGTCTGACCCACTGACTTTGACCGCGCCAAGAAACAAATGTACTGTCGGGTTCACCATCGTCGTTGATGGTGGAGTTGAGAGCATCTACTCCCAGACTAAACTGAGAGCGAAAAGCCAAAACCTCTTTGTCGTTACGGTTAACAAACTCCTGGAATAGTCTAACCGCGCTGATTCTGGTTTCTCCATCTTCATTGGCACCCCGCGAAAGCTGAAAACTCTCATCAAATAAGAAAGTTTCACTCTCGGTGCGAGTAAAGCTCATGCCCAGAGCAAATTCCTGGGTAGGTCTGAGTAGAAGCGGCTGGCGTAAACTTAATTCATAGTAGCGAGACTTTGATTCGATATCGATAGCCGAAAAGGGATCTTCAATTACGTCATTGGAATTTGTGCCAAAAGCAGCCTTGATTGTGCCGTTTTTCGAGTTTACTGGTACTCCATAGGCGAGATCAATAGCATTACTGCCGTTGGTGTTGGCATATTCAAAGTTGAAGCTGTCGCCAAAGCCAAATAGGTTGCCATGGTTGATGCCGATAGCTCTTTGATTGGTGCCGACGCTGGGAGATCGGCTATTGTTGAGGCTGGTAGAAATATTAAACACGTCTGCCTCTTGGATTTTGATATCCAGTAAACTAGTGCCAGGGCGTATACCGGCCGAGAGTTCTGCCGAGACATTATCAATCAGCGGATCGAGACGAAGGAGCTGTAGCGCACCCAATAGTGAATCGACGTTGATCGGCTTGCCAGCAGCAGTTTCGATGCGAGAAGCAACATAATCTTCAGAAAGATGCTCTGTTCCCGAAACGTTTATTTCTTCTAGCTTGCCTTCTAATACCGCAATTTGTACCGTACCGTTAGCTAACTCTTGGGGAGGAATATAAGCACCAGAACTGACGTATCCTTTATCGGTATAGAGCTTGGTAATTGTACTTCTTGCCTGAAATAATTCTGATAGAGTTAGTGGGCGATTGCGGTAAGACTTAACGGCTTGATTTAATTCTTGTTCGGTAAAAATGCTGCTACCGACCACCTCAAAGTCTTTAACAACAATCTGTTCGGGGACATTGTCTGCGGCAGCGTTGACTGTGGGAGGTGGAGTAGTTGTTTGAGCTTGAGCCAACAAAGCTGGGCTGTTTAATTGATCTGAGGTAATCGCTGTTGCTGAGGACAAAGAAATCTTGAGTAGGGTTGTCGTGTCTGAGGGGTTAAGCTTTTGAGTCTGGGAATTTTCTGGAGAGATCTTTTCCGCTGCATTTAGGGGCTGCAATCCAGGTAGAGTGACGGCGATCGCTAAGATAGGTAGAGATAATCTAGAGAGATCGACTATACGAAAGTAATTTAAGTTTAATCTGTGCCAAAAATTATCTGATGTCAACATATTTAGTCACTATGCTTTGAATGAGCCTCTGCTCTAAAGTTCCCAAAAATACTTAGTAAATAACGCGATCGCCAAAAAAGATCTTCACGATCGCAGCGACTTAGTGACAATCGTGCTAGCGACCCTGTTTTGTAGCTCAAATGCTGCCCAAATTTAGTCTTTGAGCTGATAGCGCATCCCTGGAAGCTGAACTACTAAATCCATCATTTCTAACT
>JBCBWB010000109.1:0-18063 GCA_039817275.1 Cyanobacteria bacterium J06648_1
ATTCCCTTGCGCCGCAGCGCATTCGCGCAGTCCGTCCTTCGGACTAGAAGCCAAAGGCTTCGCGCGACGCGGGGTCTTGCCGCTTTTTTACTGCCGACAAAGGTTTCCAGCTCATCAAGCTCACCTACTTCAGGAGTAACTGCTGGTTCGTAAGCATCTCGAAGCAATTTTCCTACTTGTTTAACCCAGTTAATAATTGTTGTATGGTGAACTAGATGCGGGCAAGCCCTTTCTGTAACTCTTTCTATGCCTCGCAGCGCGTACGCGCAGACCGCCGCTAGGCGGCTGGAAAGCTTTGCTTTCGCCCCATCCCATTAAGGTACATTTTGAAACAAATTTTTCTAATTTCATCACCATAGCCACGATGATTTTTGGGATTTTCTACAAATTGGCGATCGCAGCTGACACAGATATGATTCTGCTTTCCTCTTCTCATACCGTTCTTACGAATATGTTCAGATTTGCACTCAGGACATTTCATTTGCTTTGTTTTCAATTACCTTATTTCAATTCTCTGATTCATCCCTCATTTATGCAACGCCCAGAATTTAATCGGCTATTGGATAATTCTGACAATCAAATCAAAAGAATTGATAAGCTTGAAAGCCAATCTAAAACAATTTCAAAACCTTTGGGCAGATATGTCTCTGAAGGCTGCGAGCATTTGCGTAACTTGAGAATGAGCAGACTCTTTGCTAACGAATCAATTCAAGAGAGTATGGCATGAAAGAACCAAATTTACCTCCAGCTAATATTGAAGCCGAAGAAGCTATTTTAGGCGGAATCTTGTTCGATCCTAAAGCAATTGCTCAGGTTGAAGCATCCCTAATTCCTTCTGCTTTCTACGTTTCGGCTCATCAAGAAATTTATCAGACTGCTTTAAAACTTTATCATCAGAGCAATCCGACAGATTTTATGGCTGTTAGCACCTATCTGGCAGATAGAGACAGATTAGACAAAATAGGTGGAACAGCTAAATTGGCTCAACTACTGAATCGCATAGTTTCAGCAGTCAATATCGATCGCTATGTCGATTTAGTGATGGACAAATTTCATCGGAGGAGGGTAATTGAAGTTGGTCATAAGATCGTTGATCTTGGCTATGATTCCACTCTCGAACTAGAGAAACTCTTGAATGATTCTGAGCAAGAGATATTCAGCGTCACCCAGCAAAGGATAAGTTCTGATACAGACCAAAACAGAGAAATTGCCATGTCTGCTTTTAATCAGCTTGATGAAGACAATCCGATTTATCCTACTGGTATTCCAGAACTCGATAAATTAATGATGGGATTTGAGCCAGGAACACTTACTCTCTTGGCTGCTAGACCATCAATGGGCAAGAGTGCGATTTCTCTCTATCTTGGTTTTCAACAGATGATTCTACATAAGCTACCTGTAATCATCTTTTCTCTGGAGATGACTAAGCATCAGATGGAGTATCGGCTTTAGAGTTTGATGAGTCGCATGGATTGCTATCAGCATCTAGATTTAGTTCCAATTAATGGACATCGCCTTCGTCAACATCGTGCTGGATTATCTTCTCTTACTGAAAAGGAAATGGAGAGCATTGCGAAAATTGTAGAAGTTGCTGTAGATCTGCCTCTGTACATGAATGAAAATCGGGGAATTAGTGTAGCAGGTATTGCTTCTGAGGCTCGTCAAGTCAAAGCGAGAGAGGGCAAGCTAGGCTTGGTAATCGTCGATTATCTGCAAATGATGGCATCAGATAATGGTGGCAATCGCAGTTATGAACTTGGTGATGTTGGAAGGGGTTTGTATCAACTCGCAGGAGAATTAGAAGTCCCTGTTTTGGCTTTGTCTCAAGTCAGCAGAGGAGTAGAAGGCAGACAGAATAAACGCCCCATGATGTCAGATCTATCTCAGTCAGGGATTTTGGAGATGGTGGCAGATAATATTATCTTTGCTTATCGGGATGAATATTACGATACTGCTACCTCTCAACCTGGAATTTTAGAGTTGATTTTGGCAAAGGCGAGACATGGAGATACAGGGGCGACAGAAGTGCTGTTTGATAAGTCTTGTGGGATGATTTGCTCTCTTAAAGAGTTTGCCTAGAATCTTTCTAGAAAACATTCCTAATCATTGAAATTATCTGGGAACAAGAATCCTTGCTCTCAGAATTCGATTTCTCGCCACTCTTTTGCTTCGGTGAAGAGACTTAAATGCTTAACATTAGTAGTCGCAATAACGATATATCTGCCTGGATATTCTTGCTCCAGCAGCTTATACTGAGCACAGATGATAATATCAGCATCAAGGCTCTTATCATCTGCGGTAGGTACTCCTTGAATTCGTGCCTCTGCCCAAAGACTAGCAGCCTTTATCATTACCTTGTTGCTTATAGGTAAAAAAGTTATTAGGTCTTTGAGTTCATTTAGACTAGTAACGCTATTAATATTAGGCTTTCTAAAAGATTCTAAAATCAGGTTTCTTCTCACTTCATAGTCGCAAATATCTGAAGTTAAAACAGACACACCTTTTGACAACAAACCTAAAAGCCATTGTTCGCAGTCAGCAGCCTCTCCTTTTTTGTTGGGATTAGCAAGCAATCCTAAAATACCAGTATCGATAAAAACGATCATTCTAAAGAATATAGTTTCCGTTCTGAAACTCTTTGTTCATCAACTGTTTTTTGAAAGTCAGTGAAGAATTCTGCTCTCTGGTCAGATTCCTCTTCGCTCATCAGTTTATTTCTGGCAATTCTCTTTTTCAATAGCTCGATCGCTGGTTGATTTTTACGTATTTGCTCTTCTCTATCCCATGAAATGTTGTTATCGTGCTTTGAATTTGAGAGCGTAGTAGCTAGATTCAGCGACGAAGATTTAGCTTGATCGTCTACAAGGTTCATTTTTAGATGTTCTTTAACTGATATTACTTCTTGGGAATTTAGAGGAATTGCTTGGGTACAGCCTTCAAGAATCAAATTGTATTCATTATTTGCTGCTTTGTGTTCGGGTACTAAAGCAACGAAACGATTTAGATCGATAATTTTTCCACTAGGCAATTCTATAGTTTTGTTCATGGTATGTGAGTATAGTAACAGTTATTTCTCTTAATCTAAATTCGTCAAAGCTTTATAAAGTAGACGATTTTGTCGAATACATCAAATTACTAGTGGTTTTCCATTTTCTCTGTCTTTGGCTACTGTTTCTGCTGAAAAGAATTCCTCACAGTAGTAGCCAGACTCGTCAATTATCTTGGCATCTTTCAGCAATTGTATATTTCCTTCGCGAGTTCTAGTTTTTGCCGACTCTTTTACCTGTTTAGTAAGCTCGCGAATATCCATAATTCTAGTGCCTCGTTTATCTCAATTCTATTTTATCATTATGATTTATTTCATTTAACAATTGGACTTATGAAAGACTCGGTGGCTCTATATTGATAAAATTAGTAGCTCCATAATGCTTATCAATCATTTTGGCAGATGTTCCCGTCCATCTACCAATTGCAGTACTGTTATAATGCGCTTCAACGCACATAGTAATAAAAGTGTGTCTAGTCTGATAACTCTTTCTATACGGAATTCCAGATTTTTTTAAAATTGACTTCCAAGCCCTGTTGGAGAAGTTGTGATGATCTAGGAATTTACCTTGACGACTGGTAAATATGAAAGAATCTGGTTTCGCTGAATTAGGTCTGATTTTTTGGAGAATTTCTTTTACTTCAGCATTCATAGGAAAATCTCTCTTCTTTTGAGTTTTCAATCCTTCTTTACAAACCAATCCAGATTCAGACATGACAATAGCTTGTCGAAACTTAATTGCACCCTTAGCAATATGTTTCCACTGCAACGCAGTAGCTTCAGAAGGTCTACATCCAGTAAAAAAGAGAAACCGAACATAAGGCGTATAGTAGAAATAATAGCGATTGCGAAGCTAGCCGAAGGCATCGCCTTCAAAAGTTTGAATAATTAGATCTCTTTCTTGTTTGGAGAAAGGATTGACATCTGCGTCTTCATCTATGCCTTTTGGAAGTGAAATTGTCATCAAATCAAACGGATTTGTTTCAATCAAGCCCTCTTTAATAGACCATTTACAACAAGCTTTAAGTTGTGTGAGGCATTTTTTAGCCGTCTTAACAGTTTTATTAGTAAGCAACCAGTCTCGAATAGCAGATGCCTCATCCAATGAACGAGTCGGAAAAGCCGCTATGTGATTTCGGTATCTTTGGAAATCTTTAGCATAGGTACTTGGACTAACTTGGGGCTTTTTAAACTCACTGTATTTTTTCCATAGCTCATCCAAATGGGGCTTGGAAGATTCTTCACGGGAAGCTAAAGCAATTTTCTCGCGATCGCCAGCCGATTTATATTTCGCGAGAGTAGTGTCAAATTTTTCCTTGAAAATGTCTTGCTCTATTTCTGCTGCTTTTAACTCAGCAAATCTTCGATTAAGATGAATATCCGATAGCCCAAGAGAAATATAGTGACGTTTGCCACCAAACCGAAAACGTAACTGTAGACGATCGTGAGAATTGAAAACTACTACAGTCCCTTTGGCGGATTTTTTGCCAGGAGTTTTAGATTTCATCTCAGTAGGTGGGTGTAATTACACCTTCATCCTGACAAAATTTACACCCAATTTACACCCAATTTTTGTCTAAATCCACTTGAAAATACCTATAAAAATTCTCTCATGGGAATTTAGCATGTAGCTACGTAGTCATGGAAAAGCTTTCCAGTAGCTGAACTTAGCACTATTTATAAAGTGTCAGAGGGGAGACTTGAACTCCCGACCCTCGGCTTATGAGTCCGATGCTCTAACCAACTGAGCTACTCTGACATGTCCGACACGAGTATTAATATAACAAAAATATGTACTTAAGTAAAATTTGTTTTCAAATCAAACCATCGGTTTAAGTCTAAGGATCGCCCAGATTTGAGCCTCACTAGGTAATAATGTTGGAGTTCTAATTCTATAGGCTGTGATGGCGATCGCTTTATGTCTAAAACTTCTGCACTGATTTCTCTAATTTTATTTGTGCCAGCATTTAGTATTGGCGTGGCAATGTCTTTGTTTATTGCCCCAGGACTAGTGGGTAACGCTGTTTTTACAGCAGTCAAAGTCTGGGGCATTGCCTTTCCCTTACTGTGGGTGATGAAAACCAATTCAAAGGCTCTACGTCTACCTAAATTTGACTGGCGTGAAGTCAAGGTAGGCTTGAGTTTAGGAGTCGTTATGTTTGGGATAATTATGCTGGCATACTATCTGGTCGGACAGCAGCTAATCGATTTGGATGATATTCGTGCTAAGGCGAGGGATGTGGGAATTACTAGCCCGATCTTATATCTGGCAGGCTGCGTTTATTGGAGTTTCTTTAATTCATTAGTAGAAGAATTGACCTGGCGGGGTTTTGTGGTGTCTCAATGTAAAGTTCTTGTTCCCCAGATAACTGCCGTTATTTTTGCCGCCTTATTCTTTACTGCTCATCATAGTTTGGCTCTTTATGGCTACACTCACAATTGGTCCGTAGTTTTGTTGGGTTCGCTGGGAGTATTTGTCGCGGGTTTAGTTTGGGCATGGTGCTATGACCACTACCGCTCAATCACACCTGGATATATTAGCCATATTTTGGCAGATATAGCGATCGCTATAATTGGCTATCAGCTTCTGTTTGGCTAGCCTTTAATTTAATTTTAATTATTAAATATGCAAAAACTGCATTGACTGCAAGTATAATTACCTAACTTGTTGGTTGTTAATAATCACAAGCATTAAATTGAGCGTTTATTGAAATAATATTTAAATTATTGTGGCTCAAGTAATTGGTTAGTTCTTGGCGGGTGGTTTTATCTACCTGATTGCTAGTGGGAACGGTAGTTTTTCCCTAGAAGGCTCTAATCCCTTGGCAACAATTGGAAGAAGAAGAAAATCTAGTTCGGTAACTGACAAGCATCTTCTAATTTCACTCAAGCGAAGATACAATTAGCGATCGCAGATGAAGAGCCGCATTTAGTTGCCTTCATCTTTTTTTGGAGCTAAATTCCCAGCAAACTACCTATCGGTGCGGGCAGGGGTAAGACAATGATAATTAATAGAGCCAAAGCCAATAGACCTAAAATATCGCGTTTGTCATCGAGTTCGGTAACGTCGTTCAAAGCTGGCTGATCGATCAGGGGAATTAACCACATGATAATTGTCCAGACCCAGAAATAGGGATGGATTAAAGCAAATAGCAAGGCTAGAACCCGTGTAGCTTGCCCAATTGCGATCGCCATTTTTTGCCCAAACACAGCATGGATAATATGCCCACCATCAAGTTGACCAATGGGCATCAGATTAATCGCCGTAATAAACAACCCTACACATCCAGCCGTTGCCAGTGGATGTAGCTTAATGCCCGTTTCAACAGTTAAAGCGCTTCCCAAAGCTAGCTTTGATAGCAAGCTTAGAAGTAGAGATAAGCGCGGATTTTGCGCCTGGATATTAAAAGCGGATGATTCTTCTAAAGGGACAACTTCTGAAAGTGATAGTCCCCAAAACAATACTGGAAGAATAATTAGTAAGCCAGATAGGCAGCCAGCAATCGCCGTGTCGAACAAAGCTTTACGGTGCGGAATGGGTGATCTTCGCTGGAGAATCGCCCCTAAGGTTCCTAAGGAGAAGCTATCTAAGAGAAAAGGGAAAGGAATAAAATAGGGTAGAGTTGTCCGAATCTTATAATGGATTGCGACAAAATAGTGGCTAAACTTCTGAATCGCAATAATCACCAGTAAAGGCAAACTGTAACTCAATCCGCGCACCATTAAACCAGGGTTAGAAAGTAAGTCTTCTGAGGAGATACCGTCAATTGTTACCCCTGCTACTGTCGTCGTCAGCAGCGTAATCAAAAACATGGCTAGAGCAAAACCAATGCGAGAATCATCCTGCACCATACCCTGCTTTTTGGCTTTGGCTTCTGGGTTAGGAACTAGGGCAAAAAAAGGCTTACCCTTGAAACTTTCTTGGAAAATCAGAAAAAAGCGATCGCCAAATGCCTCTTCAACGTTATCTCTAATCTCGTCATAGGCTTTTTCGGGAACGGTTTTGAGCTTACCCCGACAAAAAATTGCTTGAGGACGATAGTCAATATTTTGTAAATAGTAAATATTCCAGGGGAAGCAGTCCCGCAAGGTCTTTTCCTCCTGGCTGTTGATCGGACGAGGAGGCGTTTGGACTACCTTTTCCACAACTGTCGGTTCTAGTTTGCTACTGTTCGATGACTGAGTATCTTTAACCGTCCTTCCTCGCTGAATTAACCAACCATAGAGCAGAGGGCAAACAATTAAAGGCAATAAATATACTGGCAGAGGTAAAGGCTGCTCTTCGCCAAAAACATAAGTCCAGACAGTCCAAATAAAGGACGGCGTCATAATCACTAACCAGCATAGCCAGACAGGAGTAGTGGTTTTGTTCTTGACGCTACGCTCTACAAAGAAGTAAGCAATGGGACCTAGGAAAATTAAGACTAACCAGAGTTTCATAAAAAACCATTCCGAATCTGTTTTGAGGATTCTTGCTCTATTACTATTTTGGACTGTGGATTAAGTATATATATATAAAATAGAAGTGCAATTAAACAATTGTTCACAGTATCTCTAATTTATAAAATGCCCCAAAACTCGACAGAAATTACTGCAAACCTTGGCAACAATAAAGTTCCACGCCTTATTATGCCAAGAATATTTGCCTTTGCACCAAATCGGGATACTCTTGGAGCAACATCTTATTTAATTGTAGATAAAACTGGTAATATTCTCCTCGATTGCCCTGCCAATAATGAAGCTAATCAGCAGTTTATTCAATCCCAGGGAGGAATAAAAGCTTTGGTAATTACTCACCGAGGCGGCATCGGTAAGGATGTCAGACAAATGCAGCAGACTTTTGACTGTCAAGTGATTGTTCAAGAGCAAGAAGCCTATCTCTTGCCAGAAGCAGAGGTGACATCCTTCAGCGACAAGATGAGTATTGGCTCCGATCTAGAACTACTCTGGACTCCTGGACATTCTCCTGGTTCTAGCTGTCTTTATACTAAGCAGCATGGAGGCATTCTGTTTACAGGCAGACACTTACTACCCAAATCGCCAGAAGACCTTGTTCCCTTAAGAACTGCCAAGACCTTTCATTGGAGTCGTCAATTAGCTAGTATTGCTAAATTATGCGATCGCTTTAATGCCAGCAATTTGAAATACATAATGCCTGGAGCAAATACTGGCTACCTAAGAGGTAAGGGGTATATTGAGCAAGGTTATGAGAAAATAGCTCAGTTAGATCTTACTAGCTTGCGCTCTCTCGAAGCAGTTTGAGCATTATGAAGTAGAGGACAGCTTAACTTTGTATGGCAATAATATATACGTCTAATGTGAATTAGCTTGACAACATAAACCTCTGAAATTCACAGCATTTATTAAGGTGTAAGTATACTTGTCAATGTAGTTAAACTTTAGCAAACCTGATTTTTTTTAGATATTCAAGAACTAGTTTCAAGTGTTGAATTTCATCAAGCCGAAAGGTACAACTCTTTTACGGAGGGATATGGGGAAGTCGTAACGTCCCCATCAGGGGGTTTCCTAAAGGATATATGTTTACGGTATCCCGTAGGGACACCTACGGATATGGGGGAAAGTTTCCCCAATTTGGAAAAATCAAACGTAATATGCCCAACCCGATTCCAGCTATAGTCATGGGGCGATTAGCAGTAGGCATCAATCATCAAGCAAAGGGACTAGCTAGAGCTTTAATTAAGGATCTATTCCTCAGAGCAATTCAGGTTTCGGATATAGCTGGCACTAAAGCCGTATTGGTTAAAGCTCTCAATAACAGAGTGGTTACTTTTTATGAATCATTTGGCTAGGAAATCTGCATTTTAAGCGAGATCGCTCGTCCCAAGCTTGCCAAGCATTTTTAATATTAGCTGTCATGACTTACTCAGAGCAGATTTAGCGATCGAGACATCTATCTTGCCGAAGTAAATACTGAAAGCCATTAGTAAATGTTCGAGGCTTTTGAGTAACCAAGGTGTCTGCTGTACAGTTTGATATTGGTAGTGAGTAGCAATCAAATAGATTTTTCTTTCAAGATCTGCTTTTGATTCGGGACAGATTAGAGCAATCTCGATTAAGATTTTGGCAACCTGCGCTGTCCCCAAATTAACAATTAATTCGGCAAACTGTTCGGGACTATTGCTAGTCGGCTCGATAATCAAAAAGCTGTATAGCTGACGGCAAGTTTGGAGCATTTGAGTGCGATTTAACGGTTTATCGCTAGCTTGAGGGAATATTTGAACCAGCTTTTGCCGTAGTCGGCTGGCAAACTGATAGGTATTATTTCTTGGCTTGATATCCTGAGTGAGAAAATTAAATAAATCCTGTTTGAAGACTTTGTAAGTCGAGCGGTATTCGTTTTGAGCGATGAAGCGCTGCGATCGCTCTAGTAATGTCTGTCCACCATCAAGCTTACCCACATATTGCTGGAGCGCCACTCGAAAGGCTCTCTCTGACAGGAGGCTAGGATTATCAGCTTTAGCGATCATTTTTCCTGCTCCCTTTGCCATCATTTTCATTTTGGCAAGCTGCCTAAGCCGAAAGCGATAGATAATATGTTTTGACAGGCTAATCTCAAAATCTTGCTGACGATCTCGTTGGAGTTGCTCGATCTGTCCGCTCAAATTAGCTAGGTTTAGATCTGGGGGTAAAAAATACTGATATAGAAAGGTATAGCGAATCAAATAAGTATTAATTGTCGGAGTTTTTTTGTCAGAGATAGTACCTGTTGACTCATTAGTGACGAGAGAATTGTCCAGGGTACTGGCGATCGCCTGGTGGGGATTGATAATGGCAATCACCAGCTCTAGCTGTTGATAGGATGGGGACTGCTGGTAATTTTTAATTAGTTGGATTAATAGTTTACGACGGCGATCATAGGATCGGGATCTGCCGACTAGTTCTAAAACATCCAACAATTGACAAATATAGATTTTGGAATCTGCCTGAGTGATTAAAAAATCCAAAATTTGATAAAAGCACTGGTTGAGAAAGCGATCAAACTGCTCTTGTTCTGTCGTAATTATTTTTTCTAGCGCCTGAGATACTTGGCTATCTTCATTTCTACCCTGCTGTAAGAGATTCTGAAATTTTAGAATTAATTCAGAAGGCGACAGAATAGCTGTACATTGACGCAAGTATTCATAGACAACGCTACACTTTGGGCTAATTATATGTCCAGCCGAACTATCTCTAATCACTGCGAGAAATTAAATATTAGTAACTTTCGTCATATCTTAACCTCAGATAATCTGAATTAGAGAAAAATCGGCTTCCCCAAAATGAACGCTAAAGGCTACCTGTAAATTTTCGAGGGATTTAACTAACCAGGCTGCCTGATCTTCTGCAATAGTCTCGTAGTGGGAAAACAGAATCGAAAACCGCTTTTCTAAGTATGGTTTAACCTTGCTACACAATAACACTAGCTTCAGCAGCAAACCAATGGTTTTAACTTCTCCCAGATGATTTACTAAGTTGAGATATTGTTCATGATTGCCATTTCCCTTCGCATCCACCACCAAAAACTTAAATATCTGGCAATAGGTACGAATGGTTAGAAATTCATCTAGCTGCCGTTGCTCAAAATCAACCAAAGTTCCCTGGAGGTAACTATCAAGCTTGTGATTAAAATGCTTTTCGCCGTAACTTGCATCCAAGCCTGATGTTATGTAGTGGTATAAATCGGCTTTGAAGTTCTTATAGGTTTTGACTTGACTCGTATAGTTGAGAAAATTTTGAGAAAGGTCATGATATGTATAGCTATTTTCTACTTTGCCAACATAGTGTCGCAAGGCTCGATCCAGTTCGCGATCGCTCAACAAGGTAGGGTTTTCTACTTTGTTAATCAGCCTCTTGGGAATTCTAGTTTTATTCGCCGCTTTATACTGCTTGATTAATTTAGCAACCCGTACTCGATGAGTAACATATTGAGACAGATTGAGTTCATAACTCGATTGAATCCCTTCTTGAATAGCCTGTACAGTTTGCTGAAATTCGTCGCTGCTCCCTTCGGTAACTAGGCAGTGCTGATGGAGATAGGGATAACGCTGAATCAAGTCGCCAACGGAGTTACTTACTACTTCAATTTTTCTGTTTCTACGCTGTTCGGGTTCTAGGCTACCATCAATTAGTCTTGCCAAACGCTGAATTCGCAAGAAAAATTCACTTTGCTGAAAATCTTTGACTAAGTTTCTTAGCTTACGAGAAGTGCGAGAGCAGGCGCCGCCTGGGGGAAATGCTTGCTCAATCAAAATTACTAGTTCAATGACTTCATATCTAGAATCAGCCTGCATCTGCCAGCGATTAATCACAATATGACAGCAGCGATTAAAAAATGGCGCAAACTCCCAGTCTGCATCACTCGAATCAACGATTTTTTCTAATGCCATACGGATACGATTATCTTGGTATCCTGTACCGCGAATAAATAAGTTTTTAAATCTAGCTACAATTTCGCTGGGAGGCTCAGTTTTGACGCAATATAGCAAATGAGCATAGATTTCCTCTTGTTCTCTCTTGGTCGAACCCAAATTTTGCTGACGACTATTTCTGACCACAACACATTACAGCACTAAGGCTGGAATAAAATAAAAATATTACTCTGAACTGCGAGAGACAAAGCTATTCTGCTTTACTTAAATTTTAATTCTTAGCTGTAATAAATACTATAAAAGAACGGTCAAGATTTTAATTGCTAATTTTTGGTATATTTACTGAATGAAATTAAGCAGCTATTGCTGTAGATATCTTCTGATTTATTGCCAAAATAGGGCTTTTATTCTCAAGCACAATCATATTTTTGATATTTATTTTCTTTTAAATTATCCATAGATGAATATCACCAACGAAATCTTGGGTATTATTTCTGAAACATAGTTTTATATCTAGCAAAAATTACGGAACTAAAAGCAATTAAAAATTGGCATACTCGTAAAATTTAGCAATAGCAATGCTAGAGCTAGCAACATAACTCAAGAAAATAACCTCAGAGAATAGCTACTCTTCTGTTAGTGAGTTGCTAAATATGGGGACAGCCAAGATTTTAAGCTGTGACCTTATAATCCACAATAATCTTAAAAAATTAGCGACTCTAGCTTCTTAGATATCATGCTGCAAACTCATGATTAAAAGCTTCTGTATTAAGACTCTTCCTCTCGACAGATGTAGGAAAAGACCAAGTTTTATATATTTTATTGAAACTGCCAATTTTCAAGTTCAACTACTAACTACTTTAAGGATTTTTTGGCGATGGCTAAGGCAATTGAATTTAAACTGTTTGCTCCCTACAACAAAGAGGCTGCCGTCATTGGTTGTTTTTCCGACTGGGAACCCATTGCCATGGAGAAAGGCGATGATGGATATTTTAGCACTAAAGTCGAGCTAGAAGATGGCGTACATCAATACAAATATCGTGTACGTTCCTTGAGTTGGTTTTTAGAACCCGATCAGTGGACAGAGGTAGTAGACCCTTATGCAGTTAATATCGACCCCAAAAGTCAAAATGGTACGATTACGGTTAAGGATGGAGAAGCAATTGTTGACACTTACGTTTGGCAGCATGATGATCAACCCCTCCCAGCAGATCATGAGCTAGTCATTTACGAGCTTCATGTAGGTGACTTTTCGGGAGGGAATGGCGATCCTGATGGTAGTGGACAGTACGAAAATGTAGTTGCTAAGCTGGACTATTTACTGGATTTGGGAGTCAATGCGATCGAGTTAATGCCAGTCAAAGAAAATCCTGGGGAGTATAGCTGGGGATATAGTCCTCAACACTTTTTTGCGACCGAATCCAACTACGGTGGGACGATGGGTTTGAAACGGTTGATTGATGAATGCCACGGCAAAGGTATTCGGGTAATTGTAGATGGTATTTATAACCACTCCAATACAGAATGTCCCCTAACCCAAATAGACCACGATTATTGGTATCATCATTCTCCTACAGATCCCGATAATAGCTGGGGTCCTGAATTTAACTACGAGAAGTATGACGAAAATCTAGATCTTAAGCCTGCCTGGAAATATATTGGCGACAATGTCGATTTCTGGATCAATGAATTCCATGTTGATGGTATTCGCTACGATGCCACTCGGCAGATTAACAACCATGATTTTTTACACTGGATTGTTAATCAGACCAAAGAAAAAGCGGGAATCAAACCCTTTATCAACATTGCTGAAAATATTCCCGAAGATCCTTCAATTACTAATATTGATGGTCCGATGGATAGCTGCTGGCACTATAGCTTTTATGCTAACGTTATGGCACATATCTGTGGCGATCGCTATGATGCCGAAGAACTCAAATCCATGCTGGACTGTAAACGAGATGGCTTCTTGGGTGCGACCAACGTAGTCAACTATCTCAGCAATCACGACCATAAAAGGATCATGGTGGAATTGGGCAATCGCGGTATTGTTGGCACAGCAGCTTTCAAGCGTGCCAAGTTGGGAATTGTCCTGTTGATGACGGCGGTGGGTATTCCCATGATGTGGATGGGTCAGGAGTTTGGCGACTATAATCCTCTTAACCAAGAAGCTAGCAAAATCGACTGGACTTTACTTGCAGGAGATCTAAACCAGAATTTGTTTGCTCACTGTAAGGGTTTGATTTCGCTGCGAAAAAGTAATCATGCCTTATACACTCCTAATATTGAATTCTTTCATGAAGATCCAGAATCTAAGATAATTGCTTATGTTCGCTGGAATGAAGAAGGTTCTAAAGTTGTTGTGGTAGCCAACTTCTCCGACCAATATTTGGCTGGCTATGCCGTTCCCAATTTTCCTGCTGATGGTACTTGGCACGAATGGACAGGTAATTACGATCTTGAAGCTGGAGATGGTCAGATTTTAATTGACCTACCCGAGTACGAAGCGCAGGTATTTGTTCAGTAGTTCTTTTCGGAAGGAGTGTTCCGTTCGTCACTCCTTTTTTAATCAATAGAATTGGGAGACTGTAGAAAATTGGCGATCGCCAACCAAACCAACTTCTCGATAGAGATATATCTAGCCACAGTGTTTCATTAAATTCACAAATATTTTTATAGATGCCTATATTTGGTGATGGGCAAAGACCTTTTCTGGAAATCTTTGTAGATCTCAAATACGTCTTGCCAGTCCTACGGGGCTACTTTTCAGAAGCGTACCAGTTTGATGTGAGTTCACAGAGTGATTCTAAAGTTCTAGACAATGGTTTTCCCTACTCCAACACCTCAAATTTTGTGGCTGGTTTTAACTTGCGATCAAAAGTGACGCTGTGCATACAGCCATTCTCATGATCTACTGCACTGATTAGATAGTCGGCAAAGTCAGCCGTTCCTTTTTTGGTTAGAGCAATAGCTTGATAAATAGTCGATCTAGTTTCAAATTTAAACTTAGGACTTGATACAAATATTGTCGTGCGATACCTGACTAGAGATGATGAAGCGTAATGGCAAAAAGCGGTAGAAGTTATCGAGCAATCTGATTTTTGTTTTATTTGTATCAAGTCCTATCACCAGCACCCTCAATGATTGCTTGTTCCATATCCTCTAAAGAAGCTGCTGCCATACCTTCTCTGTGCAGAATACCTAACAAACTTTCTACAGCAACGTTTAAAGGAATAAATTTTACATCTCCATTGTCATCGATCACAAAATCTATTTTGCTGCCAGTATCTAAATGCAGATAATCCCTAATTTGTTTGGGAATGGTTACTTGTCCTTTACCTGTCAAACGAGCTTGTACCATTACTATTATTCCTTACTTTATTTTCTTACTTTATAGTAAGATGTTCCTGATATTTGAAAATGGCTATCGCCCAAAGTTATTGGTGACTCTCAAGCAAAATTTCCCGAATCATAAGCAATCGGTTGGCGATCGCATTTTTATGTGCTTAATCTAATTTGGTATCTCAGATTAAGAAGCCAACTGCACGAGTTTACTATTGCATGGTCGTCACGCTAAGAATATGAAATTCTAAACTAGACTAATAAGTATCAGCTCGTTCAAAATAGAGATTTAATCGAGTAATGGAAAAAATTGAAATTAAAGGTTTTTTGGGAATCAAAGATATTTCCATTGAAGTCAAGCAAATAAATATTTTTATTGGTAAGCAAGCAAGCGGAAAAAGCGTAATTGCTAAATTACTCTACTATTTTAAAGGATTTGTATTTGAGATTATTAGTGCAGCGGAACAGTCTAAAACTAAAGAACAATTAGATAATGGCTATAAAAAAAAGTTTTTAGAATATTTTCCTCCCAGTTCATGGGATGATGCATATTTTAAAGTTCAATACTTTAATCATAATGAATTCGTTTTAATTGAACGTAAAGGATTAAAAATAGAGTTCAACTATTCTAAGCTATATCAAGAAATATTTGATGATATGAGATTTGGAATTGAAGCTTGGACAAAGGATAAATCTGATGTTTTGTTGCCAACAATTTCACCTCAAGAAGTGAGAATATCTTTTCTCTCCAATTTCCGCAATAGTATTAAAAGCAATATTAAATTTGGTCAACTTTATATTCCTGCTGGAAGATCTTTTTTTGCTAATTTAAAAGCAAACATTTTTTCTATTCTTTCTACTGGTAATAATATCGATCCATTCTTGATTGAGTTCGGTAGTCGCTACGAACGGATTAAATCTATCATCAAAAAATTTAGAGAATTTTCAGAAAATAAAAAAGATAACACTTTACACGAAGAAATTAAGAAGATAGGTTATGAAGTCATGTGCGGACAATACTTTCAAGAAAATGGGGAAGACTATTTAAAATTAGAAGGGGATAGGCAAGTTAATATGGTTAATTCCTCTTCTGGTCAGCAAGAAACATTGCCACTAATATTGATACTAGAAACAATTTCTCAACGTGAACTATCTACGGACGGAATCTCGTTATACATAGAAGAACCTGAAGCCCATATCTTTCCTACAACTCAAAAAGATATTGTTGAATTAGTTTCTCTTGTTTTCAATGAGCGAAAAGAAAGCCTGCAATTTTTTCTGACAACTCACAGTCCATATATACTTACTTCCTTCAATAATCTACTTCAAGCAGGAATGTTAGCTACTGATGCAGATGAAGAGAAAATGCAAGAAATAGAAAAACTTGTTCCAAAGTCAAGGTTTTTGAAGCCAGAGGAAGTAGCTGTGTACTCTGTAGAAGGTGGATATTGCAAGTCAATTATGGATAAGGAAACAGGATTAATCGATGCCAATATGATTGACGAAGTATCTAATGATTTAGCGGTACAGTTCGATGAACTTCTAGATCTTGAAGAATGAGAAATTTTGGTCAATGTGAGGAAACAAAAAAGGATACTCAGATAGTTCTCAAAGATGAAGGAAGTCGCAATAATAAAAGTAAGTTCCGTCTCCAAAATTCTGGAAAAACTAAAGTTCGTGTTGTCGAAGTTGATAATTGTGTAATTACAACGGGAAAAAGATGCGATTACCTCCTAGTTCTTTCAGATGGTCGCGAATTATATATTGAATTAAAAGGCTCTCAAGTAAACTATGCTGTCGAGCAAATTATAGCTTCTATTCCACAATTGACTGCCGAGCGATCAACAGAAAAATTAGGTTTTATTTGCAGCACAAGATGTCCTATTCGCTCTACTGAGACTCAAAAGCTGAAAAAAATTGCCAAGAAAAAGCATAATTTGAAGTTAGCGATAAAGAACGGAGAGATAATCTATAAAGTATAAATATCACCGTAATTATTGATCGCTCTCTTTTGGCTTATGAGAAAAAAGGTAGAGATATTTAAACCCCTACCCAAGTTAATTATTTAGTTGTAACTAAATCGCTTAAGAAGAAGGAAGTAGTTCTACTGTTTCTTTCTTAGGTACGATCGCAACTTTGTTTTCTTCATCAATATCTACTGTTGCGGTATCTCCTTCACTCAGACGACCAGACAGAATCTCTTCTGCTAGAACATCTTCTAGGAGGCGCATGATGGCACGACGTAACGGACGCGCACCGTAGGCGGGATTGAATCCTTCGTCTACCAGGCGCTCTTTGAACTTATCGGTGACCTCTAGAGTGATATCTTTCTCAACTAAGCGTTGGAATACCTCTTTGAGTAAGATTTCGCTGATTTCTTTGACTTCGTCTTTGTTTAGCTGACGGAAGACAATAATCTCATCGAGACGGTTGAGGAACTCTGGACGGAAGTAGCTCTTTAACTCTTCGTTAACCAGAGAACGAATACGGTTGTATTTCGCTTCTGCCTGATCGTCGGCAAACTCGAAACCAAGTCCACCACCACCTTTCTCGATGACTTTGGAACCAATGTTGGAAGTCAAGATAAGTAGAGTATTTTTGAAATCTACAGTTCTACCTTTAGCATCGGTTAAGCGACCATCTTCTAAGATCTGCAAGAGCATGTTGAAGATGTCGGGGTGTGCTTTTTCGATCTCATCAAAGAGAACAACAGTGTAAGGACGACGACGTACCGCTTCGGTTAGTTGACCACCTTCGTTGTAGCCGACGTAACCTGGAGGAGAACCAATTAGTTTGGAAACTGTATGGCGTTCCATGTACTCAGACATATCTAAGCGGATCATGGCATCTTCCGAACCAAAGAAGTAGGTTGCCAGAGCTTTGGTAAGCTCAGTTTTACCCACACCAGTAGGACCAGAGAAGATGAAGCTAGCAATAGGACGGTTAGGGTTCTTCAGACCAACTCTAGCCCGTCTAATGGCACGAGAAGTCGCTTTAACCGCATCTTCTTGTCCGATAATGCGCTGATGGAGCGTATCCTCCATGTGCATTAGTTTCTCAGACTCAGACTCAGTGATTTTATTCACTGGTACACCAGTCCAAGAGGCGACAATGTGCGCGATTTCCTCAGCGTCAACATTGGCATTATCCTCACCGTCATCGGCTTCGTTTTTCTTGTTGGAAGCGATAGTGCGAATTTGCTCTTTGATTTCCATTTCGCGATCGCGAAGTTCTCCAGCCTTATCAAAGTCTTGAGATCTAACGGCATCGTCTTTTTGCTTAAGAATGTCCCGTAGTTCCTTATCT
>JBCBWB010000010.1:0-47349 GCA_039817275.1 Cyanobacteria bacterium J06648_1
TCAGCCATAAATTCAATGTGTTGCGACTAATAGCAAACATTCGACATACATTTACTTTTTTCTCTCCGCTTTTCACTGCTTTGATTACCTTCGAGCGTAAATCGTAACTGTAAGGAGATGCCATTGAATGCCTACTATTTCTTTGTTTTCTTTATTTGTCTAATGTCCTAACCTTATCACGTAATGCTATAAATCCCAATTGTAATGATTTTCCAGAGAAGTTTTTTTATACTGACTTAGAAAGAGTCAACAATGGAATATTAAGCCAACCTGACTTATTAAATAGAAAAGAAGCACCAAGTAGGGCGCAAAGAGTTTTGTCAAAAGGAGATATTCTTTACCAAACTGTTAGACCTTATCAAAGAAACAATTTATTTTTTAATCTCGACGATGATTATGTTGCGTCAACAGGTTATGCACAATTAAGAGCAAAGATAAATTCACGGTTTTTATACCAATTAATCTTCAGCATAGATTTTGTGAATAAAGTATTATCTCGTTGCACTGGAACAAGTTATCCAGCAATAAATTCTAGTGATTTAGCAAATATCACAATTACATTGCCTAACGTGAATTATGAACAAGAAAAAATTGCTAATTTTCTAACCTCAATTGACAAGAAAATTGATGCAGTAGGTTTGCAAATTGAGAAGCTAGAGAAATTTAAAAAAGGATTATTACAAAAAATGTTTGTTTAAATAATAATAGTACCAATAAAAAGATAGTCAAGAAAATAAACAAAAAAGCATCTGGTAGGCTCTAAGATTTAACCAATCTAGAAAATCTTGAGTAATAATTATGTTCGCAAGAAATATTTTTCTGGTCGGATGTTATGGACAGCCTCAAAAATTTGATTACTGGAAATTCAGCTCTGTTCCCAGACTTTAAATATTACTTTCCTATCATCGAAAAGGCAGAGCGCAACCAAGAACCCCATCCAGATATTGCTATTGAGTGCTGTTTATCCTTAATTTAAGGAGTTTCTAAGACAATCATTTTAAGCCTAGATGAAACGGCAACTATAGAAGAGTTAGAAAACAATAATAATGAATCTCGCGTTTATAAACAGTTTAAAAGAGCAGCAGAACTAATCAAAAAGAATGACGATATTTATGAGACTGCTTTTACGGGTACTTGTTCTGGGTTAACTAGTGCAATTGCTTATTTGAGAAACGCCAGGGGGGATATTTCTCATGGTCGAGCAGTTCCAAAAGCTCTTAAAAGTGATGTAGAGCTAGCTAAATTGATTATGGAAATAACGAATAGTTTATTACGCTACACTCTGGCTTCTTTTTTCATAATTGACTTGGAAAAACAAGCAGAAGAACTTGAAGAGGATGTTTTAAAAGTATAAAGCATAACTTATAAGCCCCCTAAATCCCCCAAGTCTGGGGGACTTTCAGATCTTGTTCCCCGCAAATTTGGGGGGCAAGGGGGGCAAAATCAAAAAGCGACTTGTATAGAAGATAACTTCTCAAACACCCTCTGAAGAGGAAGAAGATTTTGTTAGATATGAAGACAATCCAGAATTTAATGACTTGCTAGACGAGGAATATCCCTTAGATGGAAAATTACTTTACAGCCAAGCCCTATACACACTGTACTACGAAGACTATGAAATTCGGCTACAAACATATCTTGACGAACAAGGATTGCTAGAGGAGGAGTAAAGCTATTATCGAGGGTGCGATCGCATTACTCATAATGACTCCACATCTTAAGAATACGAACTATTTTCTCTGTTTCTAATATCTCGTAAACTAAACGATGCTGGATATTTATCCGACGGGAATAATAATCAGACAAGTTACCCACCAATTTCTCATAAGGTGGCTGATAGGGATTCTCTTGTAGAATTTCTAATAAAGCTTGTGTTTGAGGTTTTAACCCACTCGAAACAATCTTTTTCGAGTCTTTCTTTGCTTGTTTAGTTAAAATTACCTGCCACGGCTTCACCAATCCCAATCCTCTAGTGCTGTTCCCTCAGACAATGGCTCTGCTGCTGCGGATTTTATTGAATCTACTACCCCAGGAATACTATTAAGATAAACCGTTTCGGCGATCGCTTCCCAGTCTTCTCTCGATATTAAAACCGCATCGTTACGCCTACCTTTGATGGTAATCGGCTGATGGCTTTGGGCTACTTCATCAATCAGGCGATAAAGTTTATCTCTAGCCTCTCTAACAGTAAAGGGTTTCATAGATTGTTTGATAAAGCGTACCGTATACAGTACCAGTCTAACTGATTGTGAAGAGAGTAGCCAAGATATGCTTACTTTCTAAAAAGCGATCCCGACTGCTAGCTGCGCGATCGCCCGATCTAAAACAAGCTCAAAACTGTTCGTAATGCCCACCAATGGTAAAAAAATATCTATTGTTCCCCTGCTTGATGAGTTGCTTGAGATTCGGCGATTTGCTGCATCAAACTTTGATTTTGCAAAACATATAGGGTTTCTTGTTCTCTTGACCAATCTTTTGCACTAATGACGACAAAATCCTCACCATTACGACGAGTTACTTTTAATAGCTGGTGTTTTTGAATCACTGTTTCTACATAGTGCTTTAATTTTTCTCGAAACCGCTCGATACTAATGCTATCCACTTCAATTGTTTGTCTGTAATACAATACATCCTAGCTAAAAGTAGAGGTGTCAGATTTTAATATTTCCCCGAAGATAACCATGCTTACTCTAGAAATAGCGATCGCACAGCTTAAAAATTCAAACAATTATCGTTAAAATCAAAAAGAGCAAGCGTTCTTGAAACCAGCCATGAATCTAAATGACTTAACTCCAGAAATTAAAGCAAAAATCAAAGAAATAGCAGCCCAGCATGGAGCTTTCAACGTGAGAATATTTGGCTCGGTTGCCAGAGGAGAAGCAGACCAAAATAGCGATCTTGATTTATTGGTAGACTACGACTTAGATAAAATTAGTGCTTGGTTTCCCGTGCGCCTCATTAGAGACCTTGAAGATTTTTTAAATATTAAAGTAGATATCGTAACACCAGCAGGGCTAAAAAGCAGAATTCGCGATCGAGTCTTAGCCGAATCCCTCAACCTATGAGAAAAGACCGAGAATGAATGCAAGATATTCAAGAAGCGATTGCGAAAATTGAAAAGTATACGGTTAGAGGTAAAACAGAATTTTTAAAAGACGAACTTATTCAAGGTTGGATTCTGCTACAACTACAAATAATCGGCGAAGCAGCGGGGTCTATGTCAATTGAAACTAGAAAACAACATTCAGCAATAAACTGGAGAGACATAATCGACTTTCGTAATTTGCTAGTTCATGAATATTTTCGAGTAGATCTAAAAATTGTCTGGCAACTAACAGAACAAGAGATACCCAGGCTCAAAAAAAAGATAAATACAATTCTGCAAACATAGAAAAACAACAGACCATTCTTACCCCAGAAACAGCACTGCAAAGGCTTAAACAACTATTACCAGAACAACAAAAACAAGTTTTTCAGTTGATTGAATCCTTAGATAAGAAAGAGGAAGAGTCAGAAGATTTCTTTGAGATCGCGGGTATTTGGTCAAACCGAGAAACAACCGCCGAAACTCTCCGTCAAGAAGCTTGGAAGGAAGAAAACAAGTAATATTATGCGATACCAATATTGAGATCGAGCTTTATAAAATAAACTTGCAACAACTATGAATATAGCCCTTACACCAGAACAACAAAATCTTATTCAATCCAAAATCCAAACAGGCAAATACAAATCTACTCAACAAGTAATAGAGGTTGCACTACGTTTGTTTGAAGAGTATGAACAAGCAGAAAGTGATTGGAGTAAGTCTGTCAAAGAAAAAATCCAAGCTGCCATAAATGCTTCTGAAAATACCACTCCTGTAGATGGAGAAAATTTTATTAATGGCATTTTAGAGCGTTTTCAAGGAGGATAGACGGCTCGCTATTCAATTAATGTTCTTGCCACTCAAGATCTAAATGATATTGCTAATTACTTTGCAACTTACAACGTTGAAGCAGGAGAAAAATTCTTTCAATCCTTTAACCAAAAATGTAAACAATTAGTCTCCTTTCCTAACAGTGGCAAGAACTACGAAGAAATTTATCCCAATCTCAAAGGCATTCCCTTGAGTGGATATATCATTTTTTATCGCATTATCGATGATGGAATTGAAATTTTACGGGTAATTTAGTGGGCGCAGGGATTTACCTGTCATTTTTACAGATTCGCAATTATGACCCAATCCGAACAAGAGCTAGAACTAGATTTAATTCAACGCCTGAAAGGTTTAGGTTACGAACCAGTACAAATTAGAGATAGCAAAGAACTTAAGGCTAATTTCAAAACCCAGCTAGAGAAACACAACAAAACTCAATTTAGCGATCTAGAATTTGCCAGCATCCTCAACCATCTAGATAAAGGCAACGTATTCGATCGCGCCAAACGTCTGCGGGACAAAATGGAACTGAACCGCGATGATGGTACGACCTTTTATTTAGAATTTCTCAATACCGAACATTGGTGTCAAAACGAGTATCAAGTTACTCACCAAGTTACTAACCAGGGTAAATATAAAAATCGCTACGACGTAACACTACTGATTAATGGTTTACCCCTGGTGCAAATCGAACTAAAACGCCGAGGGTTGAAACTCAAGGAAGCTTTTGACCAAATCAACCGCTACCAGCGTCATTCCTATGGCGCAGAATTTGGGCTGTTTCAATATATCCAAATCTTTGTCATCTCCAACGGAGTAAATACCCGCTACTACGCCAATAACCGCAACCAGGAGTTCAAACAAACCTTTTACTGGGCAGATAAAGATAATAATCTAATTACCCAACTCGAAGACTTTGCCGACTGCTTTCTAGAGAAGTGCCATGTCTCCAAGATGATTTGTAAATACATAGTCCTCCACGAATCGGACAAAGTGCTGATGGTGCTGCGTCCCTATCAATACTACGCTGTAGAAGCGATTATCGAACGGGTAAAAGACACCGATAAAAATGGCTATATCTGGCACACTACGGGGTCGGGGAAGACTCTCACCAGCTTTAAGGCAGCCCAAATCCTTACCCAGCTACCCCAGGTGCATAAGGTAATGTTTGTAGTCGATCGCGCTGACCTCGATTACCAAACGAGTAAAGAGTTTAATTACTTTAGTCCTGGCTGTATAGACAGTACCGACAACACCAAGCAACTAGTTGAACAGATGACTAGGGATAATCCCCTGATTGTTACCACGATTCAAAAACTCAATACCGCCATTAAAAAGCCCCGCCATGAAACCGCGATGGGGAGCTTGAGAGATAAGCGCATTATCTTTATCTTTGATGAATGTCACCGTTCCCAATTTGGGCAAACCCATACAAAGATCGTCAAATTCTTCTCCCAGGCTCAAATGTTTGGCTTTACGGGAACTCCCATCCTAGCGGAGAACGCTTTTACTAACGAGCATGGTAAACGTACTACCAAAGATTTATTTCAAGACTGTCTGCATAAATATGTAATTACTAATGCGATCGCTGATGAAAATGTTCTCAAGTTTTCCGTAGAGTATTGGGGCAAAATTAAGCACAAAGACGGAAGTTTAATTAAAGAGCCAAAATTAGACCGCGAGTTCTTTGCCAATCCCGAACGCATTGAATTAATTGTTGATTGGATTATTGCCCAGCACAATCGCAAAACTAAAGGCAAAAAGTTTTCCGCTATGCTCTGCGTCAGTAATGTCGATACCCTCATTACCTACTACGAAGCCTTTAAAAGAAAACAAAAACCGAACTTACATGACCTGCGAGTCATTACTATTTTTTCTCCAAGAGATAACGAAGAAGACGCAGACGCTAACGGCTTAATTGGCGAACCTGATTTTAATATTAAAACCGATACTAGCGATCGCTCCCATAGCCGTGACAAATTAAATGGGTTTATCGCTGACTATAACCAGATTTACCAAACTCAACATTCAGCCCAAGACAGTAAGGCTTTTTATGCCTACTACAAAGACATCTCCAAACGGATGAAGGATCGGGATAAAGAAAACTTTGAGGAGAAAAACCGAGCCGATATTTTGCTAGTGGTTAATATGTTCCTCACGGGGTTTGATGTCAAAAAAATTAATACTCTCTACGTCGATAAAAACCTTAAGTATCACGGTTTGATTCAGGCATATTCGCGCACCAACCGCATTCTAGGAGAGCTAAAATCCCAAGGCAATATAGTTTGCTTCCGTAACCTCAAAGACAATACAGATAAAGCCGTAGCACTTTTTTCTAATGCCAACGCTAAGGAAAAAATATTTATCGAATCCTACGAACATTATGTAGACGAATTTAACGCAGGGGTACAAGAATTACGAGCGATCGCCACCATCCCTAACGATGTCAATAAACTAATCAGCGAAGATGACCAGGTTGAATTTGTCAAAGCCTTTCGCAATCTGATTCGTTTGCTTAATGTCAGTAAATCCTTTACTGAATTTGATTTTTCGGCTCTCCATCTCGACGAACAAACCTTTGAAGACTATAAGAGCAAATATTTAGATATCTACGACAAAACCAGAGCCAAAGACGACGATCGAGAACCAGAATCAATGATTGATGAAGTTGATTTTGAGCTAGAGCTGATTCAAAGAGATGATATCAACGTAGCCTATATCCTCAAGCTCCTGGCAGATCTTCAGCGGGACGTTAGTGACGAAAGCCAAGCAGAAGACTATCAGCAGAAAAAAGCTTCTATCCTGGAATTATTAGACAAAGAGGTACAGCTACGTAGCAAAAAAAATCTGATAGAGAAATTCATCGATACTAAGATGCCTACTCTTGAACCAGAAGCCCACGTCGAACAAATATTTAAAAACTTCTGGAATCAAGAACGGGTTGAAGCGATTCGCGATCTTTGCAGGTCGGAAAATCTTAGTGAGTCAGCCGTCAATCAAATGATCGCCAACTACAAATTCTCAGGTAAAAAGCCATTAAGGGAGACAGTACTGAGTGCCTGTAACGAAAAACCAAAATTATTAGAGCGCAAAAAAATCTTTAAGCGAGTCGTATCGCAATTACTAGACATCATCAACAAGTTTGATGACGCTCTGGGTGAGTTTGAAGAGTCAGAATAAAATAGCCCTGGAACAAAGAGCGATCGCTTTAGTTGATGCCGACTCCCAAGCCACTAGTTCAACCTGGATTAATAATTTAGAAGACAATATACCCCGCCCCCAGATTTATCGACTGACCGAACCAGATCCTTTATTAATAGTATAAATAATCACCACTTTTTTGAGGCTGCACTTCATCGTACGAATCTTCTATTTTCGCTAATTTGTATTGTTAGTGCGATCGCAATTTAAAGTTTTTAGATCGAATCGAGACATTGTCTCTACTAAATAGATTAGTGTGGGATGATAGTCAAATCTCCATAACTATTGTGGTGAAGCATCAACTCATCTTGTTGTTCTCATGAACCAAAACAATTCCCAGCCGCCGATTGTGGTCGATTTTGCCAAGATGAAACCGCGATCTCCTGAAGCAGGTGAACGCTCGCCACTGCTCTCAAGTTATGGACAAGGCTGGAAAAACCTCAGCTTTAATTATTTTCGCTATGGTAAGTGTGAAACCTCGGTACATGTATTGCCAGATCATGCCGTAGGCTTAATTTTAGATCGGGGTCAGGTAGAACGCAGGCTTGGTAGCGTATATCGTTTAGAATCCGCCTCGGTTGGCTCCGTCGCCATAATTCCAGCTCAAGTAGAGCATTGGTCAGCCTGGAATGTTATTGGTCGCTTTGCCATGCTTTCTCTTCCTCCTCAAGCGATCGCCCAAATTGATCCAAATACCGTCAACCCAGATTTAATTGAATTAATTCCCACCTTTGCCACTTCCCAACCCGATCCTCTAATTCACGGCATTGGCATTGCGATTAAACGTTATTTAGAAACCAAGGCTCAGGATAACGGTTTTTACATCGAATACTTAACTAATGCCTTGGCTGCTCATCTGCTGCAAAATTACTGCACCAGAAAAATTAGGCTCCCAGAATACTCTGATGGCTTGTCCACATCGAAACTAGAACGGGCGATCGAGTATATCAACGACAATCTGGATCGGGGCATCAAACTAGAGAATATTGCCCATGAATTAGATATTAGCCAATATTATTTCTCTCATCTTTTTCGTGAATCAATGGGGATTTCGCCCTATCAATATATTATTCAGCAGCGAGTCGCCAGAGTTAAGCTACTGCTGAACCATACCTCCATGTCTCTAGTCGAGATTGCCCTCGCCTGTGGCTTTAGTTCTCAGAGTCAGATGACCATGCACTTTCGCAAAGCTACTGGCACAACCCCCAAAAAATATCGCAATCAGTAATCAGTAATCAGTAATCAGTAATCAGTAATTAGTAATCAGTAACTAGTAATCAATAGCAACATTCTCAGCCCGATCTCAGGAACTAGGCTTAGATTCGGAACCATCAGCAATAAAAGATGAATCATGAGTCTCAAGTTCGGACGAGAAGTATCCTGTGACCAGGCAATTGCCGAGTCAAGAGAATGGTTGATTACAAACGGTATCGGAGGCTATGCTTCAGGGACGGTCGCGGGAATCCTCACCAGAAACTATCATGGTTTACTCGTTGCCGCCTTAGAACCACCTGTAGCCAGAACCCTGCTCTTAACCAAGCTAGATGAAACTGTTAGCTATATCGGTAAATCTTATGCTCTAGCGGCTAATCGCTGGGCAGATGGCACGATTGCACCCCAGGGCTACCTAAATATAGAAAGCTTTTCTCTCGATGGAACAATTCCTGTATGGCGCTTTGCTTTGGCGGACGGATTGTTAGAAAAACGAATTTGGATGCAGCAGGGAGAAAATACGACCTATATCAGCTATGGTTATCTCCGCGGTAGTCAGCCTTTAGGTTTATCTCTCAAGGCTATAGTCAACCACCGTAGCTATCACGGGGGAACCAATAGCGAGCAGCAGGCAAAAATTGAGCAAGTCGCTGCGGGCAAGCTAAAGATCGAGCTGTTCCCCCATGCTCAAGCTCTGTATTTATCAACGATTACTGCTGCTCCAACCAGAGATTGTAGCTGGTCGATTGAGAATACCTGGTACAACAACTTTGCTTTGGCGATCGAGCAGTATCGAGGTTTAAACCAGATTGATGCCAACCTGTATGCGGCGAAGACAGAAGTCACGCTTCAGCCTGGTGAAACATTGACGATCGCCGCCAGTACCGAACCAGAACCAAAACCAGCAGGTCAGTCGGCAAAAAAGCAACGCGATCGCCAACTGCTAGATTTATTTGGCAAATGTAATCAATTATCTACTGCACCAGAATGGGTCGGACAGTCAGTTTTAGCTGCCGATCAGTTTGTCGTTGATCGCCCTCTGACTGATAATCCTGAGGGGAAAACGATTATTGCGGGTTATCCCTGGTTTACTGACTGGGGTAGGGATACCATGATTTCTTTGCCTGGGCTAACTATTTCTACGGGGCGTTATGAAATTGCCAAAACGATTATTCGCACCTTTGCCAAGTACGTAGATCGAGGTATGCTGCCCAATGTTTTTCCCGATGCGGGAGCAACTCCAGAGTACAACACGGTAGACGCTACTTTTTGGTATTTTGAAGCAATCCGCCATTATTATCAGGCAACCAAGGATCTCGAATTAGTCGAAGAGCTGTTTCCCCTACTGGGTGAGATTATTGATTGGCATATCAAAGGTACTCGCTATAGTATTCAGATGGACGACGATGGTCTGATTTATGCAGGAGAAGCAGGAGTGCAGCTTACCTGGATGGATGCCAAGGTAGGAGATTGGGTCGTTACGCCCAGAATTGGCAAGCCGATTGAGGTTAATGCTCTGTGGTACAACGCCCTGGTCTGTATGGTCTATTTTGCTGAGGCTATAGGTAAATCTGGAGCCAAATATCTCCAGCTAGCAGAGAAAACGCGATCGCACTTTAGCAAATTCTGGTATGCCGAGGGGGGCTACTGCTATGACGTAATTGATTCTCCCCAGGGTAACGATCCTAGTTTCCGTCCCAATCAAATTTTTGCTGTCTCCCTACCCGAACAAAACAAACTCAGCGGTAAGCCAGCTAATCTGCTGCTGTTGCCAGAACAACAAAAAATGGTGGTGGATCAAGTAGGACAAAAATTATTAACCTCTTCTGGTTTGCGATCGCTTGACCCTGACGATCCTAACTATATCGGCATCTATGGTGGCGATGCTCTTAAGCGAGACGGCAGCTACCATCAGGGAACTACCTGGGGCTGGTTGATTGGTCACTATGTTCAGGCTCATTTGCAAGTGTATAAAAATCCTCAACTGTCTCGCAGTTTTATCGAGCCAATAAAAGACCATCTCAGCAATGGCTGTATCGGCAGCATCAGCGAAATTTTTGATGGCGATGTACCCTTTACTCCTAGAGGCTGTTTTGCCCAGGCATGGAGCGTGGCAGAAGTATTACGCGCCTGGGTTTTAACACGTGAGCATTGAGCATTAAACATTAAACACTGAGCATTAAGTATTGAACAGTAAATAATGAAACGACTACAAGACCGCATTACTCTAGTTACGGGTTCTAGTTCGGGTATCGGCGCCGCAGTAGCTAAATGTATGGCAGCAGAAGGAGCCAAGGTAATTGTCAACTATGCTCGTAGTTCCCAAGGGGCAGAAGCTACCGTAGCGGAAATTAAGGACAGTGGTGGGGAGGCGATCGCCATCCAGGCGGATGTCAGCCAGGAAGACCAGGTTAAGAGCATGTTTGGGCAGATCTTTGACCAGTACGGCACGATTGATGTCTTGGTCAGTAATGCAGGACTCCAGCAGGATGCCAACCTGGTTGATATGACCCTAGATCAATGGAATAAGGTGATCAACGTTAATCTTACGGGGCAGTTTCTTTGCGCGCGAGAAGCGGCAAAAGAATTTATCCGTCGGGGTGTGGTGCCAGAGAAATCTTGTGCGGCAGGAAATATCATCTGCATGAGTTCGGTACATGAGGTGATTCCCTGGGCTGGTCACTGCAACTACGCGGCTTCTAAAGGAGGAGTAATGCTGCTAATGAAGAGTATGGCACAAGAGCTTGCTCCCTATAAAATTCGGGTCAACAGCATCGCCCCAGGAGCGATTAAAACTCCGATTAATAGTGATGCCTGGGATACCCCAGAAGCAGAAGCAGAGCTACTCAAGCTAATTCCCTATAACCGTGTGGGCATCCCTGAAGATATTGGCAAAGCAGCAGTGTGGCTTGCTGCCGATGAATCGGAATATGTTCAGGGTTCAACTATTTATGTCGATGGAGGTATGACTCTCTACCCAGGCTTTGCTACTGGAGGGTAGTTTGATTGCATTTTTTGCCCGACGAACTTTTTTTGGCAGTTAGACGTAATAAATAAAAGAACAAAGTGCGCTGATCGAGAAAAGACAATTAGTGATTAATCAATGACAAAAGAAGCAGAACGTTTACAGCAGTCAGGTTGGAAAAATTGGGGTCCCTATCTCAGCGAAAGGCAGTGGGGGACTGTGCGAGAAGACTATAGCGCCACAGGAGAAGCCTGGGATTATTTTACTCATGACCAAGCGCGATCGCGTGCCTACAGATGGGGCGAAGACGGCATTCTCGGCATCAGCGATCGCCAACAGCGATTATGCTTTGCTTTGGCACTCTGGAACGGTCAAGATGCGATTTTGAAAGAGCGGATCTATGGCTTGACTGGTTCTCAGGGCAACCATGGGGAAGATGTCAAGGACTATTATTTTTATCTCGATAGTACTCCTACCCATTCATACATGAAGGGACTCTATAAATATCCCCAGGCTAAGTTTCCTTACAGCGATCTCGAAGCCGAAAATCGGCGGCGTGGGCGAGGCGGCATGGAGTATGAGCTGCTCGATACGGGGGTTTTTGCTGATAACAACTATTACGATGTTTTCGTGGAGTATGCCAAGGAAAGCGCCGAAGATATCCTGATCCAAATAACTGTGGTTAATCACAGTCAGACGACACAAAGTTTATCTGTCTTGCCAACTCTGTGGTTTCGTAACACCTGGTCTTGGTCAGAAAATACGATCAAGCCTAGCTTAAAGATTGATAAAAATACCAGCAGCCTAACCTCGGTTGAGGCGCGCTACCCGCAGCAGGGCGATCGCTGGCTCTATTGTGAAGGCGATCCCGAATTACTGTTTACGGAAAATGAAACCAACTATCAGACCATATTTAATCACGACAACGGTAATAAATACGCTAAGGATGGGATCAATAACTATATAGTTCAAGGTCACCAAGAAGCCGTAAACCCCAATCAGGTTGGGACTAAATTCTCCCCCCACTATCAGCTGACCATCGACGGTGGTGCCACCAAGGTAATCAAATTAAGATTGAGCAACAAGGCAAACCTCAGCGAGCCTTTGGGCAAGGAGTTCGAGACTATTATGGCGACTCGAATCGCCGAAGCCGATGAGTTCTATCAGCAGATCAACCAGACACCTCTCAGTGCCGATCTGATCAATATCCAAAGACAGGCTTTTGCGGGCATGCTCTGGAGCAAGCAATATTACAATTTTGATATCGAACGCTGGTTAGAGGGCGACCCCACTCAACCAACCCCTCCCCCCGAAAGAAAAAAGGGAAGAAACCACCAATGGATACATCTAGAAAATGAAGACATTATTTCCATGCCCGACAAGTGGGAGTATCCCTGGTATGCTGCCTGGGATTTAGCTTTTCACTGTTTACCCCTGGCTCTGATCGATGCCGAATTTGCCAAAAATCAGCTCGATATCATGACGCGAGAATGGTATATGCATCCTAACGGGCAGATTCCCGCCTATGAATGGGCATTTGGCGACGTAAACCCCCCTGTCCATGCCTGGGCGACCTGGCGAGTATATAAAATTGAAGCAAAAAGGAAGGGCAAGGGCGATCGCCAGTTTTTAGAAAGAGTCTTTCAGAAGCTGCTCTTGAACTTTACCTGGTGGGTTAATCGTAAAGATGCCGACGGCAGCAATATCTTTGAAGGCGGCTTCTTAGGTTTGGATAACATAGGTGTATTTGATCGTAGTTCACCTCTACCAACTGGAGGACATATTGAGCAGTCTGACGGTACAAGCTGGATGGCAATGTATTCTCTCAATATGCTAACTATTGCCCTAGAGCTAGCGCTGGAAAATCCTGTCTACGAAGACATGGCAACCAAGTTCTTTGAGCATTTCCTCTATATTGCTGATGCCATGGTACATATCGGCGAAGACAAGACCCAGCTTTGGGATGACGAAGATGGTTTCTTCTATGATGTGCTGCATCTACCCAACGGTGAAAGAGTTCGCCTCAAAGTACGCTCAATGGTCGGTTTGATTCCCCTCTATGCCGTAATGACCCTGGAACCCGAAGTCCTCGATAGACTACCCGATTTTAAGCACCGTCTAGAATGGTTTATCCACAATCGCCCCAAACTCAAGAAAAACGTTGCCTGTCTGGAGAAGGGCGCTAGCGCGAAGAGAATGCTGACTTTATGTTACGTAACCGAAGACTACGTTGAGCCAGGAGACAAACTGCGGCGTATTCTTACCAAACTGCTGGATGAGTCAGAATTCTTGAGTGAATATGGCATTCGCGCCCTCTCCCGCTTTCATTTAGATAATCCTTATACCTTTTATGTAGACGGTGATGCTAATACGGTGAAATACGAACCTGCCGAATCTAGCAGTGGTTTGTTTGGAGGGAACTCCAACTGGCGCGGACCAATTTGGATACCCGTAAATTATTTACTAATCGAATCCTTGCAAAAATTTCATCACTACCTTGGCGATGACTTCCAGGTAGAGTGTCCTACGGGTTCAGGCAAAATGATGAATCTCTGGGAAGTTTCTCAAGAAATCTCCTCCCGCCTAACCAATATTTTCCGCCAGGACAAAAACCAAAGGCGTCCTCTCTACGGTGCTATCGAACAGTTCCAGAACGATCCTAACTGGCAAGATTTAATTCTATTTCATGAATACTTTCATGGTGATAACGGAGCAGGAATCGGTGCCAATCATCAAACAGGGTGGACGGGTTTGGTAGCCAAATTGATTCAGCAGAGTGGTGAATATATGCAAAAGACTTAGTTATTGGTTATTAGTTATTAGTTATTAGTTATTAGTTATTAGTTATTAGAGCTTAACTTGGACTAACGACTAATAACTGGTAGACAGAGGATATTGCCAGCCTAGAACAGTTTACAAATCAATCAACCCTTTCCCCTTAACCAGCCTTAGTAGATTAATGAGTGCGTAACATCAGTGACTAAACTGACCCAGATATTATTCTTTATCCTAGTAACGCCGACAGTACTATTTACCTCACTACCAAACACCCTAGCGCAGACCGAACCCAGCAAACCAAAATCAATTTATCCTCTATTGCAGATAGAAGCCGAGGAAGAACTGATGGATCTGGTACAAGAAGTAGAGATGGTGGGTATTACCGTTAGCGATATGGAGCGGGCGATCGCCTTTTATACCGATGTTCTGTCCTTTACTAAAATCTCGGACGTTGAAGTCCAGGGGGAGGAATACGAAAAGCTGCTGGGCTTGTTTGGTGTGCGCTTACGCCTAGTGCAAATGCAGCTAGGAACGGAAAAAATAGAGCTAATTCAGCATTTGACTCCTCAGGGAGAGGCTATCCCTGCCGATTCGGACAGTAACGACCCTGGGTTGCAGCATATTGCGATCGTTGTTGCCAATATGTCCCAGGCGTATCAAAAGCTGCGGGAATTTGACGTTACTCATGTTCCTGCCATTCACCAACAGCAAGCCGAATATATTGAAGCAGCAACGGGGACTGAAGCTTTTTATGTTCGCGATCCCGACGGCAATACCTTAGAGCTGATCCATTTTCCTCCAGGCAAAGGAGATCCACGCTGGCAAAACCCAACAGAGCGCCTATTTATGGGTATCGACCATACCGCGATCGCTATTTCTGACACGGAAACTAGCCGTCAATTTTATCAAAATATTTTGGGACTAGAATTTGTCGGCGAAAGCGAAAACTATGACGCCGAACAAGAACACTCCAACAGCGTGGAGGATGCTCAACTCAGAATTACAGATTTAAAAGCCGAACAGGGTATGGGCATCGAATTTGTCGAATATCTTCAGCCACAGCAGATCCGACCAACTCTCACCGACACCAGTTCCCCAGAGCTGTTCCATTGGCAAACCACTCTGGTTGTAGAAGACACCAATATGGTTGCGGAAAAACTGCTTTATGAAAGACATCAGTTTGTTTCCACAGCTCTCGCAAATATTACCGAACCAAAGTTAGGGTTTAGCCGTGGCTTTCTGGTGCGGGATCCAGATGGTCACGTCCTGAGAATTGTCGAAAAACATTAGCAGCCTGTGTTGTTAGTTAGTTGTTAGTTGTTAGTTGTTAGTTATGGCATTAGATTAAATAGTGTTGCTAAATGGCTTAAAAGTTATCAATTATCAATTTTTTATTAATTATCCATGGACAGCGATCGAGCATGCCCAAGCTATTGATGGTTACAACCGTCCCAATTACTATTCGCAGTTTTTTACTTCCCTTTGTGCGGCACTTTAAAAGTTTGGGGTGGCAAATTGACGCTATGGCGCAGGGCATTACTGAGGATCGAGACTGCGTTGAGAGTTGCGATCGCGTATACGACATTCAGTGGTCGCGTAATGTATTCGACCCCAGAAATATTTTCGCTGGCATCTCACGAGTCAAGGAAGTTGTCGGCAAGGGAGACTACGATTTAGTCCATGTCCACACGCCGATCGCGGCTTTTGTCACTCGCTATGCCTTAAGAGCCAATCAGAAAATCAAAGTTATCTATACTGCCCATGGTTTTCACTTTTATCGGGGCGGTAGTGCGATTAAAAACGCCATCTATTTTAATCTCGAAAAGCTAGCAGGGAAATGGACTGATTATCTAGTAACCATCAACCGCGAAGACGAAGCTGCTGCCAAAAAGCACAACTTTCTTCCTGGGGAGAGAATTTACTACACCCGTGGCATTGGTGTCGATAGACATTATTATGCCTCTGGAAAAAATGCTGCTACCGCGATCGCCTCGTTACGTCAGGAATTAGCCCTATCAGCTACCGATACTCTCTTATTATCGATCGCCGAATTTACTCCTCGTAAACGGCATTCAGATTTACTCAATGCTTTGGCTAGAGTAGCAAACCCCAAGATTCATTTAGCTTTGGCAGGAGAAGGTAAAACCAAATCAGCGATGGTTAAGCTCGCGCAACGTTTAGGTATCGCCCAACAGGTGCATTTCTTGGGCTACCGTCAGGACATTCCAACCCTGATCCAAGCCGCCGATGCTGTTTTGCTGGTTTCCCAACAGGAAGGTTTACCCCGCAGCATTATGGAAGCCATGTGTCTCAATACCCCCGTTATTGGTTCCAACATTCGTGGGACGCAAGATTTACTGACAGATGACTGTGGCTTACTAGTTGAGTTAGGCAATATTGATGTCTTAGCCCAAGCTATGATCCAGGTAGTGGAGAATGGCGATCGCCTTACCGCAATGGCGGCTAAAGCCAAAATCAAAATAGAAGATTACGATCTAGAACAAATCATCGAGCAGTATAGCAAGATTTATTCTTTAGCATTAAAAATATAATTGTTCCAAGATAAAATATACGTCTAATGTGAATTAACTGGACAAATAAGCCTTTAAAATACATAGCCCTTATAAAGTTAAAAGTTATTTGCCGATGTTGTTAAACTTTAGTAAATTCGATTTTATCTAGATATTCTAAAATCAGTTTCAAATGTAAAATCTCATCAAGCCGATAAGTAGAACTCTTTTACGGAGGGGTATGGGGAAGTCGTAACGTCCCCATCAGGGGGTTTGGGGGAAAGTTCCCCCAATACGGATCTTACTGTTCTTGAGATAACCTCAGTACGATAGAAAAAGACATTGAGTCTTTCATTTAATTCACATCAGGCGTAGCATACTAATCTATAATCCTAATCCCCAATACTTGACTCTACAGCTAACTAGAGAGTCTAAGCTGATTTCAGAGTCGAGCAGGTTTGGAGATGAAAAGCAACACCAAAAAAGTTAATTTGAAGCTGAGGGGAATGAGTTGCGCTGGCTGTGCCAATAGTGTAGAGAAGACAATCCTGGGTGTACCTGGAGTTCGTGAATCCAATGTGAATTTTGCCCTCGAACAGGCGGCGATCGCCTTCAACCCCGAGCAAACCAGCATCAAAACAATTCAGCAGGCAATAGAGGCGGCGGGATACTCTTCTTTTCAGCCACAGGGAATGGTTGAAGGAGGAAACGATGCCACACAACAGGCTCGTCAAGCAGAATCTCGTGACTTAAAGCTAAAGATAATTGTCGGTAGTGTAATTAGTCTGATATTAATTTTTGGTTCACTGCCAATGATGACGGGATTAAACATCTCTTTTATTCCTGCGTGGCTACATAATCCCTGGCTACAGCTAGTTTTGACCACCCCTGTTCAGTTTTGGTGTGGCTACCGATTTTATCTCAATGGTTGGAAAGCATTGAAACGCCGTAGTGCGACGATGGACACCCTAATTGTCTTGGGTACGAGTGCCGCCTATCTTTATTCTCTATTTGCTACCCTATTTCCCAGCTTTTTTATTGCCCGCGGTTTGGCAGCAGAAGTATATTACGAAACCGCTGCGGTAGTAATAACTATGATCCTTTTGGGGCGCTGGTTTGAGAGTCGAGCTAGAGGCAAAACTTCAGAAGCGATCCGCCAACTAATCGGCTTACAGGCAAAGAGCGCCAGAGTGATTCGTCAAGGCAAGGAGATAGATCTGCCGATCGCCAAAGTCGAGATCGGGGATGTAATTTTAGTCCGTCCAGGCGAAAAAATCCCTGTCGATGGCACCATCATTAGCGGTGGCTCTACTGTTGACGAAGCAATGGTGACGGGGGAAAGTATACCCGTTCAAAAACGTTCAGGAGATGAAATCATTGGGGCAACTATTAATCAGACAGGTAGTTTTAAATTTAAAGCAACCAGAGTCGGTGCAGACACAGTATTAGCCCAGATAGTCAAGCTGGTGCAGGATGCTCAAGCTTCCAAAGCACCGATCCAGAGACTAGCAGATCGAGTAACAAGCTGGTTTGTCCCTGTCGTCATGGCGATCGCCGTTCTTACTTTTATTCTTTGGTTTGTGATCGCCAAAAATATCTCCCTGGCTTTGATTAATACCGTGGGCGTGTTGATTATCGCTTGTCCCTGTGCCTTGGGTTTGGCGACTCCTACTTCAATCATGGTAGGGACAGGAAAAGGAGCGGCAAACGGCATTTTAATCAAAGATGCCGCCAGTCTAGAATTAGCTCACAAGCTACACACTATTGTCTTGGATAAGACGGGGACAATTACTCAAGGAAAGCCCACCGTAACTAATTTTCAGTCCGTGGGAGCAAGCGATCGCCATGAGCTAGAAATGCTTAGTTTAATTGCAGCCGTAGAAGGTAATTCGGAACATCCTTTGGCAGCAGCAATTGTTGAATATGCTCGTTCTCAAGATATCGAACTAGAGGAATGTAAGAATTTTCAGGCGATCGCTGGTAGTGGTGTACAGGGACAAGTTTTGGCGCGTTTGGTGCAGATTGGGACGCAACGCTGGATGTCTGAATTGGGCATTGCTACTTCTAACCTACAGCAGTTAAAAGACACCTGGTCAGAATTGGCTCAAACTGTAGTTTTTATCGCTATCGACGGCAAATTAGTCGGAATTATGGGTATTGCCGATGCAGTTAAACCTTCTTCTGCCGCTGCGGTTAAGGCACTGCGTAGTCTGGATCTAGAGGTGGTAATGCTGACGGGAGATAATCAAAAAACCGCCCAGGCGATCGCCCGTCAGATAGGGATAGTCAGAGTCGCCGCCGAGGTACGCCCTAGTCACAAAGCTGCCAAAATTAAGGAGTTACAGCAGGAAGGCAAGATCGTCGCCATGGTGGGAGACGGTATAAATGATGCCCCCGCCCTGGCACAGGCAGACGTGGGGATTGCCATTGGCACGGGAACAGATGTGGCGATCGCGGCTAGCGATATTACCTTGATTTCAGGAGAGCTACAGGGGATTGTTACGGCGATCAAGCTTAGTCAGGCGACAATCAACAATATTCGTCAAAATTTGTTTTTTGCTTTTTTCTATAATGTTTTGGGTATTCCCATTGCCGCTGGCGTTTTGTATCCTTTTACTGGCTGGCTGCTCAATCCGATTATTGCTGGGGTAGCGATGGCGTTTAGTTCGGTTTCGGTAGTGACTAATGCTCTGCGGTTGCGGAATTTTGATGCTTCAAAAGTGTTTGTTTCGCGCTAAGGCGCTAAGACGCGAAGAGATTATCTGTTGAGCTTTTCAGAGCATCTCAAAGGGAAAAGCTAGACTAAACAAAAAATAATAGGCTGGATTTAGTATTACAAGCTAACCATGGAGAAAATAACGCAGCTCAAAATAGGTGAATTAGCCAGACAAACGGGTTTGGCAGTGGGAACATTACGTTACTACAGCGATTTGGGACTGTTGCAGCCAATAACCAGAGGCGAAAACGGCTACCGCTACTACGCTCAGGATGCCTGTCAACAAGTAGAATTTATCAAAAAAGCTCAGGCGCTGGGATTTAGCCTCGAAGAAATTAAGCAAATCTTGGACGTGCGCGATCGCGGCGATAAACCCTGTAGTTTGGTACAAAGTCTTTTGGATCGTAAAATTGAGCAGATCCAGAGCCAGATCGAGCAGATGACTCTGTTTAAAACCGAGTTGGAAGAATATCGTCAGACTTGGAACGATAGCCCTCCACCCCAAATAAGCGATCGCGAGGTTTGCCCCTTAATATCTACAGTTTCCCTCGACTCTAAGCTACCTAAGCAATAGGTCAATACAGTTAACCTTTCAAAGACTACTAGAAACCAAGAACGAATAACTAACAACTTTTCAACGAAATTAATTCACACCAAGGACTTACTAGTCTGAGTTAGATCCAAAGCTTGCGGGCGATCGTTCAAGTCCTCAATTACCTGAAGCATTTCCCGTTCAAAGCTTACCTGCGCTCGATTAGTTTTTGCCCCAAAAAAGAATTTCTTGTCTTGTTCCAATGCCCAGATCTGCGAGTGGGAAAAATAGCTCATTACTACTCCCAGCATTAGTAAACCAAAGCCTGTATAAACAATCGGCACTCCAGGATCGGCTTTGATCTGTAAGCCAGTACTGCCGATAATATCGATCAGCTTGATATTAATCCCGTCAATTTCTACACTCTGTCCAATACGGATGGCGCTAGTTAAGTCTCCCTGCTGGTTATAAATTAATGCTGTTCCCTGTAAGTCCTTGATTAGCATCGACACCCCCGTACTCATGTCGGGTTTGGTCGGAATCCAAGTACCCCAAATATTACCTGCGCCCAAAGTATCCAGCTTAGCGACAGGAAGCCGAAAGATCGGGCTATTGTTTAACTGGACTTTTGCCGCGGCGATACTCCAGTTAGTCTGATAGAAAGTAACGCCGTCATAGCGTAGAGGTTTGTTAACGTGGATCGTTTCCCGCTTAATCTCTTCTCCGTCATCGCCGACGACTGAGAGATCGGAATAAAACTGATCGATGTCACCATTATCGGTATAGTCAATCCAAAAGCGGTTTACTTTAACCGACCAATCTGTAGGTAGTTGGTTTTTACCCAGAGGTCCTAATTCAATAATATTCTGAATTTCAAAAGTTTCCCCGCTGGCGATCGACTCTTGAGCAAAGAAGCCAGTAAAAATGCCCCACATGCCCCCCGCCAGAACAATTAGCATGCCGATATGAACAATAATGGGACCAATGCGCCCTACAATACCTTTTCGGGCATACAGAGTATTGTCCTGTTGCCATACCTGATAGTTTTGGTCTTTTAACAGAGGAATCAGAGACGCGATCGCACCATGTTCTAATTCTGCACTCAGAGCCAGTTTTTCATACTGCTTGGGCTTAGTATAATACTTCCACTTACGAGCCGCTTTTAGGGCAGGTAGCTGGCGGGTAAAGGTGCAGGCAGTAAGACTCGCACCAAACAAAATCAGCAGGGACAAATACCACCAGGTACTATAAACATGGTTTAGTCCCCAGGCGAGAATTACTTTCCAGGTCAAAAAGCCATAGAGTGCGGGTGATTCAGGATAGTTTTGCTGGTAGAAACTTAGGGTTTCTGCCTGTTCAATTACCGTCCCTGAGATACTGACTACCGCGATCGCCAATAGCAAAACGATCGCCAGTTTCAGATTAGCGATAATGCCGACAAAGCGACGTAAGATAAATTTTGGTTTTAAAGATGAATCCATTTATAAATATTAGATCTCTGACGGACATAATTGCTAGTTTACTAGTGACGCAGAATTAGAAGTGGCGATCGCCGAACTAGAACAGCTTTTTCTCCATACATCTAACTGTTAGCCAAAATATATTAAAGCTGCGCGTGCTGCCATAAACCAGACGGCGATCGCCGAAATGAGATAAAGATTGAAGCGCAACATCACATAGTTGAACGTGCAATGAACAATACTGTGCAAAGTACGAAAGACAACAAAGATCCAAGCCGTAGCTACATACACCATGTCTATCTGCTGAGTAACAAAAAGATATAAGATCAGCGCATAAAAAAGTACGGGAATCTCAAACAGATTTTTTAAATTATCCGAGGGATTAGATACACCTGGGGGTGACATTTGCGTTAGCGTCCCAGGTACAGCTAGCTTTTGCGGACTTATTTTGCTCTTGGTAATAAAACTAATACGGCGAATATACATATATACCCAAACTACGAAGGTTAAAAATAACATGGCGAAGAAGGGACTAAAAATAGCTCTTTGATTCATCTCACTGGTTCAAAAATAAGGTTGGACATCAATAAAAAGATTAAAGCTAATATTTTGGTTCGCATAGTCCGCGATCGGGTACACTTTGGCAATATTTGTCTAGATGTCTATATATTTCTGACAGTCAGTTTTTTATAATGACTCAAGTTAAGTTTAGTAAGCTGACATAATAGAGCAAAATAGCATGAGTTTAAATCGGCAGGCACTCGAATCAAAACTATTACAGCGGCTTCTCGCTCATCCCGAACTTGACTTCAGAATTTGGAGCGAAGCTGAACTACTCCAGTCGATTAGAACCACGCTACCCCAGCGTTCTAACCCAGAATTATGGATTTTTGCCTATGGTTCGTTAATTTGGAATCCCCTATTTGATTATTGCGATCGCCGTCTGGTTACTCTCTCAGATTGGCAGCGTCAATTCTGCATCCTGGCGCCTATTGGTCGAGGCACGGTTGATAATCCAGGTTTGGTGTTGGGTTTGGAAAAAAGCCAGGGAAGCTACTGCCAGGGAATTGCCTATCGCCTACCAGTAGATGCAGTGTTAGAGTCGGAACTGTTACTTTTGTGGCAGAGAGAGATGGTTGTCGGGGCATATATTCCCACCTGGATTAAGAGTCAGATCTATATTGGCGATCAGTCATCAGGACAGGAACTCGAAGTACTAGCATTTATGGCCAACCCCCAACATTCAGTATATGTAAATTGGTCTACTACCAAAATTGTCGAATCTCTGGCGACAGCCGCAGGGGACTTTGGTTCTGCCGCTGCTTATCTTAACAGTACAGTTGAAGGTTTGTCCGAGGCGGGAATTGAAGACCAAGCATTGATTGAACTAGCTCAGCTGGTCAAAAACAGACAAAAACAGATTACTTTGCCTGACAATTAGGACAAAAATAATATCTGCGTCCTCCAGAAACATCTTTGATAATTGCGGTATCACAGACATAACAGGGTCTTTCTTCGCGATCAAATACCCAATGACGATAATCCCGTCGGCGATAGCCATCTGCCTTGAGTTTTTCGACTAGGTGCAGATCGTTAGTAATCCCCTTGGTTGCATAAGACTGTTGCGGAACTTTGAGTGCCGCTTTCGCCAGGGCAGATATCTGGAGCGGACTACAGTCAATCGGACGTAGAGTCGGATGTATACGAGCCACAAAGAGAATCTCACTCCGCAGATAGTTACCCAATCCTGCTAAGAAACCCTGGTCGAGCAAGAGACTGGTAAAGCGACGGCGCTGAAAAGACTGGTTGAGTAATCTAGCTTTTACTTTCCTGGTAGTGGTTTGCGGAGCTAGTACGTCCAACCCCAAACGACTCAAAAAAGGATGAATGGCGATCGCAGGCTCATCTAAAACAGCAATCTCAGAAGCACTGTAAAGCAGTGCCGATTTCTGCTCATTATGAATTGCTAGCCTGAGCTGACGCTTAGTTTCAGGATAGTTAAAGGCGGGCTTAATCATCCACTTGCCATAAAGCTGATTATGACTATAAATATTCAAGCCATTATCAAAGCGAATCAGCATTCCTTTGCCTTTGGTATCTACTCCTGTAATAATCTGTTTACTCAAGATCTCCTCGTAGGGTTTGAGGTGCTCAAAAGCAAAAAATATTTCTGTTATGGGTCGATTGGCGATCGCCTTGGCTATTTTATCTGCGGCAATTTTAATTTCAGGACCTTCGGGCATTGGATTCTTCTTACTGTCATTTCAAATAGAATACCACTAGCAATCTGATTCAATTGCGACCAAGAATTTATTTCTGGTTTATTTCGCTTCGCGAGGAAGACAGAGGGAATCTGCCTCTCACCTGGTTTCCCGATTGATCACTTCCTAGTTTAACTGCCACCGAGAATCCTGGACTGCCAAATCCAGCTCGACTTCCTCTTGCCTTTGTCTCAAGGAGATGCCAATAAAAACTAGAGCAAACCAGTAGGCATAGTTAACGTATTCGACGCTATCGGTAAAGCTAGACACGAACAGACTGATAAATAAACACAGTCCTACCCTAGTAGTGTCAGAATCCCTGGCACGAATAATCAGGTTAAAGAAAGTAAAACAACAGGCGATCGCTAAAGCCGTAAATCCCACCAAACCAAAGGTATAGAGAGTGCCTAACCAAGTATTATGAGTCCCCAGAGGCATATTGGCGATAAATCTGGGTCCTGTTTCTTCTACTCGCCCATGACCCCAAATCGGGGCTTCATTCCACCATTCTTTGATAGTTGCCCGATAGAGAATGCTACGAATGCGGGAGGAATAGAGCGAATCCCGTCCGCGAAAATTGGTAAATTGTTCTTGGGCAAAGTTGATTATCTTACCAATTTGAAAAGCAAAAATTCCCAAGATAAAACAGGCAAAGGATGATACGAGCTGTATCTGGGGGTGGACAATGTTTCTGACTAACCAGACTACAATTAACACGAAAGGAATACAGAGCAGTGCTGCTCGCGATTGTGATACTGCGATCAAAATCAGTGCCGAAATCAACCCTGCAAGGCGCCATTTTGCGGCTTTTTCTTCCCAGGCGAGGAAGAAACAAAAGTTCCCCAAGGTTCCCGTGGCGGTATACCAAGGAGTAAAGGCATAAATTCGATCCTTCAAGGCATTCTGTAGTAGATGAACCTGATAATGATCGCTCCCACCACCAAAAACTTCTAGCGGTGAGCTATACATAAACTTGGGCAAGCCTAAATTGGTCAGGATAGTGCCAATGACAATTAGCCCAGCGGCTTCTAAAGCAATAATACAGGCAGCGCGATACATCAACCTGGGTCGAATGACAAAATGCCCGCCTAAAATAAACATGGGAATTATCGCCCAGCGTCGATACCAATTGTTGACGGTAGAAAAGATAATTTGACCAAATCCGAGGTCAAAATTGAGGTGAGACACGACCAACGCCAGTCCAATCACCAAAAGAGCTGCCAACCAGACCCAAGCAGTAGGAGAGATATAGACCCGATCTAGTAAGGGTGTTGCCGATGTCTGGACGCGCCATTGCCAAAGAGCATAAAGGGTCAGCAGCGTACCCACCAGAGGCACAACTATATAGAGAGAACCAATTAAATAAAGCGGCAGAATGGCGATCGCCAAATACCAAACTATTTGTTCAGGAATATTTTGCGGTTGAATTTGCTGATTTTTGAGCATAGTAAATAATTCTTAACTGCCAATTGCCGAAGCGGAATTTAGCTTACTGCGTAGGGACTGCATCGCCCCCAGGAGCTTGAGATAGTTATGCTGACCAAACCAACGCATTAGAGCGATCGCCACAGTTAATCTCAGGTTTTCTTTCGTCCAATAGCGAGTTGGGTCTTTACTCAGAGCAGTCTGTTGAAATTCTCTCGCCTGGTTCGGGTCTGGCGTTTGATTTTGTAGTGCTTTCCATGCCAGACAAGAATAGGCAAAGCCATAACCATGACTGACGTACGGCTTGAGTTCTGCTGGAGCGGCATTGTAGGCTTTGGTCAAAACTAAATTAAAGCTGCGCTCCATTGCCCCTAGGTTGCGCGAACCGCTGCTGGATCGCTGGCGATAATATACTAACGGCTGGGGGATTAGCTTGAACTGATACTCCAAGGATAATCGTAGCCACATATCCCAATCCTGAACGTAGGATTTGAGATTGGTATCAAATAAGCCCACGTGATCAAAACAGCTACGGCGAATCATGATCACGCTGCCGCATTCGATCTGATTTACCTCAATCATTTGCCGCCAAATATAGCCTTCGGCGGTAGGTTTGACTACCCTGCCGGTAGACTCCCCTGCTTCGTTCATGTATGTTACCCAGGTCGAGACAACACTTACTTCAGGATAATTATCAAGAATCTCTACCTGCTGCGCTAGTTTGGTTTTCTCCCAAAGATCGTCTGCATCAAGAAAAGTAATATATTTCCCCGTAGCATTAATAACTCCAGTGTTACACGCCCCCGACAGTCCCATATTTTCCTGGGAAATCAGCCGTACGCGGGGGTCTTCGACTTGGGAAACCCATTGAGCGGTATGGTCGGTACTGCCGTCATTGACGACGATAACTTCAAAGTCGGTAAAGGTTTGCTGTAAGACATTAGCGATGGTTTCGGGTAGATACGCCATCAAATTGTAGGCAGCAATTACAACTGATACTTTGGGCATAATTGTGGTTGGGTAAATGGAATATTTAAAGTTGTTAGTTGTTAGTTGTTAGTTGTTAGTTGTTAGTCGTTAGTTGTTAGTCGTTAGTTGTTAGTCGTTAGTCGTTAGTCGTTAGTTGTTAGTTGTTAGTCGTTAGTTGTTAGTTGTTAGTTGTTAGTCGTTAGTCGTTAGTTGTTAGTTGTTAGTCGTTAGTTGTTAGTCGTTAGTTGTTAGTTGTTAGTTATTAGTTGTTAGATATTAGTTGTTAGTCAGTAATCAGTCTTAAAGGATAAGCTGAGTCTTCGACTTGCTTCGCAATCGCCAATAATCAGTAATCAATACGGCATCGCCGTTTACTTTTTAATCAAACTGTTGAGATCTTCAGCAGGAGCGAGCGCTTTACGGTTGTTGCCATTGCTTTTGACCTGGCTGGGGGCTTTAGCTGTACTGCTTGCCCAGAGAGAGGCGATCGCCGTAGTGTAAAATAACGAAGCCATAAATGTACCCAAACCAACCAACACTGGTTGAGGAGAGCTGGGCTTTTTGGGGAAAGAGGGTTGAAAGGCTACCTGAATTTGGGGATAAGCATTATATAGATTGCTCTCAGACAGCCGCGACTTGGCTAAATTGGAAGAGTATAGGGTTTCGGCAAACTTTGCTTCCTGCTGAAGTCTGGCGGCGGTGGATTCTTGGCGGACAATGACGTTTTCCTGTTGTTCTAGTCGTGCTACCTGCTGGGCTAATGCCGCTGCTCGTGCTGTCAGTCCGTCTGCTTGGGACTGGAGAGAGACCAGATCCTTGAGTAAGCCACCGCGATAGGAATTGTTTTCATTCCCCGTCCGTAGGTTGAGCTGCTGGAGTAGTTCGGGGGAGAAACTACGACCAATAATCTTACTGCCTCGGTCTAACAAAGCTTGATAGGCAGTAGCTGCTTCTGCCTGCATGTCGTTAACTACTGGGCTATCAGACTGAAATTTTGCCTCTAAAGCCACCATTTCGCCACTGGCGCGAGTATATTCGGCTAAATACTGTTGAAACAAGGAATCTGAATGGAGGGCAAAGGCATCTTTCGCCGATTCGGGTGAAAGTCCTAGATTCCTGGCTAAGTTTTGCGCCTGTACTCTGGTTTGTTGTAATTCTGCCTGGGCTTCTGCTTCCTGACGACGAAGATCTTCTAGGTTTTCCGAGAGGTTATCGGCTTTGTTATTTGAACCAGCCGCCGAATTTGCTCTAAAATCAGCTAGTTTGCGCCTTGCCTCATCTAGAGCTAATCGAGATCTTTCTAGACTAGCTGACAAACTCTGAGCAGACTGACCGATTTGCCCTTGGCGAAGTTCTCCTAGTTTTTGTTCTAGGGTTGTTTGGAGAGCGATCGCCTTGGCTCTAGCCAATTCTGGCGTGTCTCCTTCCATGCTGATTTCCATCATGGTGGTGTTATCGACAATCTCGACCTCTGGCTTACCAAACTCGCTCCGCTCCATGTTTACTTCCGCAGCAGCAGCAGTCAGGATCTCTTTTTCTTTTAAGAGATATTTATAGTTTTCGCGTGGATCAAATATATCGCTGCGGTAGGGAGAGTCTACATCCGACGAAAGAGAACCAATATCGGGAATATTGACGCTGCTAGAATTTTGGTTGGCGGGTAAACTGACCGACCACTTACTGGTATAGGTTGGACTTTTGAGCAATAGATAAAGAATGGCGGCGCTCCACAGCAGGATATTGCCCCCCAACCAGTAGGGTAAGTAGGCTTTCCAGCTTTTACGAACTCGTTTGCTTTTAGTTTGTCCACGAGCAAAAGGACTAAATCGCTCTAAGGACAAGGTTGTTGGGGGAGCATGGTTAGCAGCGGGAACTTGAGTCAAGGAAGTGGAGAGACTGTTATCAGACGGTATTGCCCGATGTAGCAAGCCTGGGCTAAATTGCGTGTAGCCTCGCTGGACAAAACGAATTGCTTCTTTGAGATCTTGAGCTGGCGTATTTTTTAGCAGATAGCCCATTGCTCCTGCCTGGATAGATTTGTGAATATACTCGTCGCGGTCGTGCATACTCAAGACAATGACTTTGATACTGGGAAAGTCTTGATGAATTAACCGAGTTAGCTGGAGTCCGTTGAGCTTTGGCATTTCTAAATCAACCAGCATCAAATCTGGCATGAGGGCTTTTGCCTGTTTCAGAGCAGTTGTGCCATCCTCTGCTGTTGACACTACGTTCAGATCTGCCTCGGTAGCGAGAATTTTTTTGATAGTCTCGCGGATAGTTTTTTGGTCATCAACAATTAGGATACGAATCATATTTATAGTTATTTTTGATAGTCCTGCTAAATCGATCGCAAGTAGTATAGATAGCTAATTTAATTTGGTCTTTTATTTGGTTTTTTATTTGATTTTTGATTGGGCTTTGGTCGCATAATAATAAATGCCTCTGCCATCTGTACCCGCAAAAATTAATCCAGGTTGCTGTTGGCTAGCTACCAGCACTTTAGTTGTTTTGGGCATTGGTGCCTGACGATCTCCTCTTTGCCAACTACGACCGTTGGCAGTCAGATAAAGTCCCGACTCTCCTTTGACTTTGCCGTACACATAAATAGTACTATTGTACAAGCTTGGTGCGATCGCTTTCCCCACGGTAACTAAGTGGGCGGCGGTAAATTTATTAATCTTGTCAACTGATAAACCTCCATTGGTTGAATGATACAGTCCTGCTCCATCTAAACTAAGCCAAAATTCCCCCTCTCTCTGAGGCACGGTGGTCAAAATGTGCGCCTCTTGTGATGGTAGATCTTGAGCCACTACGTCAAAAGTAAGTCCTCCATCTTCACTACGATAAATTTTACCCTCGGCATAGTAGTAAAAGTGATCGCCATTTGCTCCATCCGCCGCTAGAGGTTGATTCCAATTCCAGGGTGCTGTTTCACCGTTGGGTAAGCCCGTAACTTCTCGCCAAGATGCACCGCCATCAAAAGTAACCAGAGGTTGAGCTTCGCTGGTAGTTACCACAAAATGTTGGGGATTGTTCGGGTCGATTGCCGAGCGCATAAACTGTCTATTGGCTGGAATCTGTTGCCAAGGTTGCCAGGTAATGCCCCCATCGTTGGAAGTGACTCCCGTATATTGATTACGCCATCTCTGCCCACCCAGTCGCACTAGATGTAAAGGCTGATTCTGGCAATAGGCAATGTGTAAGGTATCTTGGAAATAATTATCTAAGTAGCGATCGCCCGTCAGCTTAAACTGGCTTAAACGTCCTTGAGGCTCAAATCCTAGACGACTCTGGGGATAATCATGGAGATCTTGATGATAAAAGCCGTCCTGATCTGCCAAGCCACTCAGCAGCATCGCCCCCACAGGAGGAGCAGCCAAAGTTAACAATACGGTCTGTTCGATGCCCCGCACTCGATTCGTCCAGGTGACGTTTTTACTCGCAATATTATCGGTGTGCCAAATGCTAAACCAGTCACTTAGCCATACCTGTTGGGGATCCTGGGGATCAAACGCGATCGCCGAATTGTGGTCATTAAAAAACTCTGGCGCTAACCAGGTGACGGTCTTATTCAGGTCAATAGCTTTTGGCTGCCAGCTAGCGCCGCGATCGCGAGAATAATAGACTTTTCCTCTGCCTTTGTCTCCCTCACTAACAATTAAAGTGTCTGCCTGTTGAGGATGAAGACTCAAACCGTTGAAGCTAGAGTGAACCAAAATGCCCTTGGGGGCAATATCGCTCCAGCGACCCGAATCGTATTTGCTTACTTGGGGCGCGCGATTGCTAGTAGCGTAAACAATACCGTCTAAAGCCACCTTGAGCTGCATTACTTTGGTGGGGCTGTCAGCTAATCTTTGCCAGCTTATCCCCCTATCCCTAGACTGATAAATTCCGTCGTCGTAAACACTAGCGTAGACTGATTCTTCTTGGGGCGCAAAAGCGATCGCCATTACCCCAATCCCGTTATCGGCCATGGGTAAGCTGGTCTGTGTCCAGTTTAGACCGCCATCTAGCGATCGCCAAAGACCATCTCGGCGTGAGCCAAACAGCAGCAGATTACCATCGGTAGGACTGACTACCAGACGTTCTCCTCCCCAGCGCAGATCCTCGTCGCCCCCCATCCCCAGCGCTAAATTCGTTTTCTGCCAAGTTGCCCCACGGTCAAAAGACTTATAAACTGCTCCAGGGCGATCGCTATATTTACCTACCGCAATATAGACTAGGTCAGGGTTTTGCGGATCGAGCGCTAGAGCCTCACCCCCTGAATAATGATCGTATGACCAAGATGTTGTCGGCAAAGAATCAGTAATCGCCAGCCACCGCTGCTGAGAAGCTTGCCAGCGGTAATACCCGCCGTTATCAGTACGAGCATAGATTAAATCGGTTTCTTGGGGATGGTGATAGATTCCCGTAATGTATCCACCACCACCAATAGTCACAGGCTGCCAAGCATCCGTTACCAAAGTCGTGGTATTGACTTGAGGCAACGGAGAATTCCCCGCACTATGATCTCCCAGCCACAGGGGAGAAGTGACGACCAGTAAACTTAGCAGGGCGATGTACCAGTATTGGCGACAAATTTTGATGATTTGAATGGCATTCATCTTGGCAATCTGCTTAATTACTGAGACTACGAAAATATAATAATTTACCTTCTACCTTCTACCTTTTACCTTCTACCTTTTACCCAACCCTCACCGACCGATTAGTACACATCATGAGTTGATTATCACCGTAAATTACCCAGGCTTTGTTTCTCTTCCACCTTGGCTGCCTCAGCTTCTAGAGCAACATCTGTCGCTGCGGGAGTGCCAAACACCAGACGCTGATAAATGTCTAAATTCTCTTCGGTAATCTTTTCCCAGTTGTATTTAGCTAGCACCTGTCTTTGAGCTTTCTTTGCCATCGCGGCTCTGACTTCAGGCTGCTGGAGAGCTATTTCTAGCGCCTCAACACAAGAATCGCAGTCCCCCGCCGCAAATAGATAACCTTTATCGGGAGCAATTAGCTGGACGTGAGGCGGAATATCGCTGGCGAGGACGGGAACAGCCTCTTTCATGGCCTCTAACATTACTAAAGGCAAACCTTCTAAATCTGAAGGCAAAACGAATAACCCAGCGCCTCTAACCATCTCTGCTAACCACTTGCCCTGTAGTTCCCCCGTAAAAACAATATTGGGGTTGTCTGCTGCTAGCTCTCGCAGATAGTCGCTATATTTTTCTGTATCGCTAATCCCGCCAGTGAAAGCTAGTTTCCAACCCTGAGCCTGAAGCTTTTGAAAAGCTTGAATTAGTAAATCGGGTCTTTTTTCAGGAACTAATCGACCCAGGAAAAGCAAATAGCGGTCGGGAGCTAGACCCAGCGATCGCACGTACTTAAAGCTAGAATCGGAATCGGCAAATTCTCCAGGACCATTGGGAATATAGGCTGTCTGCAAACCATAAGTATCAGCAAAATAACTTTGGAGATTCTGCGAAACTACAATTAAAGCGTGTACATGTTTGACGGCAGTTTTTTCACCCCAGTAAATAATCTTGCTCGAAAGCTTACCCCACTTGGCTCTTTGCCAATCTAAACCCTGACAGGTAACTACCACCTTGGCAGAAGAAGCGAGGCGAGGCAGCCAGGAAAATAGGGCAGGACCCAAAGCATGGAAGTGAACCACATCATAATTTTGCCAAACCGTCGCCAAAGAGGCGATCGCCGAACTAAAGAGAGCATCCAGACCTCTAAAATTAAAAGAAGGCAGACAAATTACCCTAACCCCGCGATAGGTATAGATCGAAAACCAGGATCTTTTGAGGTAGCTGGGTCGAGCATATAAATCGACCTGATGACCCTGGGCAACCAAACGTGGATAGAGTTCTTCGCAATAGCGTTCGATTCCTCCTTGCTGAGCTGGTAGACCTTTAACACCGATGACTGCAATTTTCATAGCTCAATATATTTAAGTTCGTGAGTGGTACTTTGCTCTTGCCAAGTCGAGCGCATAGTTGCATAAACTTGGCTAACTACGGTTTCGGCACTGTAGGGCTGAGCCGCATCAACGCAGGCGGCGACGGAATATTTTTCAGGCTGAGTCACCCGTACATCTCCGTGAGACGAAAGTGCCTGCGAGTGACCGTTGGTCAAAATACTGTCTAACGCCCTGGTCATCGTCTCTGGTTGGCGATCGCGACACATAATGCCGCTATCCTCAGTCAGAATCAGCGGGATCTCGCCACAGTCTGTTCCCACTACGGGAGTCCCACAGGCTAAGGATTCTAAAACAACTATCGGCACGCCTTCATAAGCACTGCTGACGACGAAAACGCTGCTGAGTCGATAAAGGTCGCTGACTCGTTTGGGACTGACTCCCCCTAGCAGAGTGACGCGATCGCCAATACCACAGCGCTCAATTTCTGCCTTGATACTTGATTTAAGCTCTCCCTCTCCTGCAATTAAGAGATGAACCTCTGGCTGCTGGAGAGCGGCAAAAGCCTGGATCAACAGCAAAGGATCTTTTTGGGGATGTAGACGACCCACATAAAGTACAAAGCGAGTATTGTCAGACAAATTTAATTTCCTAGCGAGCTGTTGACGCTCTGCCTCTTTCGCTGTGGGAGACAAGGGAAAAAATAACTCTAAATCCACCGTGTTCTTGAGGTGTTCAAAGCGATCGCTCAATTGGGGATACTGCTGCTGATAGAACTTTACCGAGTCGGTATGACAGGAATAAATGCGATCAAACTGACCCATTAACCACTTTTCTAGAGCAAAATATGCCTGGGGAAACTTCTGCCACAGGATGGCATCTTTACAAACCTTGGCATCCATCTGCTTCCGAATATCATTTTGGAGACTAAAGCTTTTCTCTCCCGACCACCTAAAAGCTGCCAGAGCATATTCCAAACGATAAAAGTGGAGAAAATCAGCAGAAAAGTCATAACGAAATAAGGCAGCGGTGTATCGCAGAGTAGTTGGAACCAACCGCCTGACATTATCGTCTGCCAGCTCGATCACAGGCATAAACTGAACCTGCTTTCCCGCAAACTCTCTGGTTTGCCACTTACCCAACTCGTCACCAGGCTCTCCAGTGCCTACCATCCGCACCTGAAAATCTGCTGCCGCATACTTAAGAAAGTATTTAACTACAGTCTGAATCCCGCCAATACTGCTATTCCAGGGGTTAAATTGATAAAAAATTGTTAGAATTGGCTTTGGCATAATAATTCTTAACTGTAAAATTGATTATCGTACAAAAGCTATAAATATTTGATAAGCCGACAATAAATGGACTTGTATGTGACAAAAAGTGTTCAAGAACTGCTTCTAAAACTCACAATCCTGCTAGTTAACCACAAGCTATATACGCATTAAAGCTCTGCTTTACGAGTCTTTAAGCACATAGAGCAATATAAACGATTCTTTTTAAATACTCTTATAAAAAATCAAGAGTAACTTTTTGGATTGAGTTTAAAACTATTTTCTAGTAACATTAGCATATATACCAGCAAATATACTTAGGAAATGTAGTTTAATTATCAATTTAGGTGAATAAAGTAAATATTTAGAGTTAAGAATCAAACTACTATCCTTTTCCTTGACTTCTTGATCAATTAGGCTTGGTTACCTTTTAGCGTCGAGCTGAAATCGAGACTGGAATTGAATCCAGTTCGCTGCTACTTCTCACTTTTAAAATGCAGACTCAAACAAAGCAGACTTCAACAAAATGGCGCGATCTCCACAGTCACCCGTACACCTCGCAGAGCCGAAGGCTCTAGGCGCAGACGCGCCGCAGACGAAGGTGCCTGCGGGTGACCGTTGGTCAAGATTGGCAAAGATAAATAGTCATGTAGTCAAGAGTTAAATAGCGAATTAATGTTATCTACTAAGGTCAAAAATTTATTATCGGGACAGTTAATTCGCAATGTTGGTTGGCTCGGAGTCGCCGAACTATTTAATCGCGTATTTCGCTTGGGAACGACTGTCACCTTAGCTCGGATCTTTAGCCCCGCTGACTATGGTTTGATGGCAGTAATCTACATGACTTTTGAGCTGGTAACGGTGTTTCTGCATCGCGGAGGAGTTGCAGCCAAAATTATTCAAGCAGATGAGGCGGAGGTTGCCGAACTAGCAGATACCGCCTACTGGCTACAGTGGATTGTCTGTATTGGCTTTACGATGTTTCAGTGTGCTGCCTCATTCTTCGTTGCCTGGTTTTATGACGATCCCCAGCTAATTCCGCTGCTGTGTGCTGCCTCGATTGTCTATTTGTTCAATCCTCTCTGCTCGATTCATTTGGCTTTGATCGAACGGCAAAATCGGTTAAAAGTGATCGCCGTTTGTAATGCGGGTCAATCTTTCGTTACCAACACCGCAATCATCGTTCTTTGTCTGTTGGGCTATGGTGTTTGGGCAATAGTTTGGTCAACCCTCGCTGCCCAATTTGTCTGGATCATTATTAGCTGGCGGAGTATTGACTGGCAGCCACCCCAGAAATTGCGGCTCCATGGCTGGCGCAAGATTATTAACTACAGCAAAAACATCATTGGCATCGAACTGCTAAACAAACTCCGCCTCAACCTGGACTATCTGATTGTCGGTCGATTTTTAGGCATGACAGAACTAGGATTTTATTTCTTTGCCTTCAACGCTGGTTCAGGGATCTTAATGAACATTGTCAATACCTTTATGTCGGCTCTATTTCCCTATCTCTGTGCCGCCAGAACCGACTCTCAAAAACTAAGACAAGACTACTTCCATAGTTTAAAAACCCTCGCTCTGGTGATCGTCCCAATCGTAATTTTACAGTCGGCGCTCTCTCCTTGGTATGTCCCCCTCGTCTTTGGCGAAAAATGGATGGGTGCGGTTCCTGTACTGATTTTGATTTGTCTTTCAGTTATTCCCTACACATTCAAACAGGCTACTACCTGGCTGCTTAACGCCATGGATCGATCGCGGGTAACTTTGTATGTCGATTTAATCTTTACCGTTATCTTTGGCATGCTGATTTTAACTGTTGTTAATCGCGGGATTTTTGGGGTGGCGGTCGTCGTCTTGTTCAGTCGTTCCCTTGTTTCTCTGGGCTTCAATTTCTGGACAATCAAAACCGTGTTTCCCGCTCGCTCGCGCTAAATTTCCTGATTGATAGCAATCTTCTAACTTCTAATTTCTAACTCCTAGCTCTATGTCCTATGAACAACGTAACTATTGTCGTCACTCCCAGAGAGCGTTTTAGCTGTACTAATCGTTCTCTAGAAAGTATTTATCAGCACACTCAAATACCGTTTAATTTAATCTATGTAGACGGTAATTCTCCTGGGAAAGTCGCTCGCTACCTACAGCAGCAGGCGCAAGCTAAGAACTTTCATCATTTGAGAACTAATTACTACTTATCTCCCAACCATGCCCGTAATCTTGGTCTAGAGCATGTCACCACCAAGTATGTCGTATTTGTCGATAATGATGTTGTTGTTTCTCCTGGCTGGCTCTCCCAGTTGGTTCAGTGCGCTGATTCTACTTCGGCTACGGTAGTGGGACCCTTGATGTGTCAGGACGAGCCAGTGCATCAGATAGTTCATTTTGCTGGCGGAGAATCCCATATTTACCAGGATATTAGAGGCAGAAGACGTTTACGGGAAAAGATGTACCTACAGGGCAAAAAAGTTGCCGATATTCGCGATCGCCTTCAGCGTCAGGAAACAGAACTAGCAGAATTTCACTGTGTTTTGATCAGAACCAACATTTTTGAGCAAATCGGTAGGCTAGATGAAGCAATGCTCAACACCAAAGAACATCTCGACTTCTGTATGCAGGTAGCAGCAGCAGGGGGCAAGATCTATTTTGAACCCGACTGTGTTGTAACCTACGTACCAGGTCCACCGCTAGAGTTGAGCGATCTGACTTACTATATGTTGCGCTGGAGTGATGCCTGGGTTTTAAATAGCCTCCAACGTCTGCGGGAAAAATGGAATCTTGCCGAGGATAGCTACTTTACTACTAAGTATCGTGGTTTGGGCTGGCGACGCAGGGACAGCATTATCTATCCTCTGATTCAAACTTTGACTTTTGGTGGTAAAAGCAATCTGTTGGAAAATATTTTGACTAGGGTTGATAAGAGGTTAAATCGCTATTTAACCAATCGCTATGCTCAAAGATTTTCACGTCGCGGCTGGCTGGAAGACCAGAAAGAAACTAGCATTCAAAGAGCTGATAGCTGATAGCTACAAATAAATTACACCTTATGTGAATTAAACGAACGACTCAATGTCTTTTTCTATCGTACGGTGGTTATCTCAAAATCCAAGATCTATGATTGGGGGAACTTTCCCCCATATGCGAAGCGGTATCCTTTAGGAAACCCCAATCTCGCGCATTACATGCGGCTAAAGCCTTTGTTTGCGCCGCAGCGCATTCGCGCAGTCCGTCCTTCGGACTAGAAGCCAAAGGCTTCGCGCGGCGCGGGGTCGCTCGCCTGATGGGAACGTGACGACTTCCCCATATGCGAAGCGGTACCCACGGGTGCGAATGCACCCAAGCGCATAGACGGCACTAACGTGCCATCGTCTGCAAAGCAGACTGGGAAAGCTTTGCTTTCCGTCTTGCCCGAAGGGCTGTGGGTACCCTGACCTACAAGAGTATTACTTATCGGCTTGATGAGATTTGACATTTGAAACCAATCCTTAAAGTATCTAATATGGATTGAATCTTCCAAAGTTCAATTAGATCGGCAAGCACCCTTACGCTCTATAAATGATAGGGATTCCAAAGATGTACGTTATCAAGCTAATTCGCGTTAGACGTAAATTACTTTTAGACTTCATGCTTTAAATCAGCAACGCCATACGAGTATTTAAGAAAATATCTTTTTTAGCCGACTCAAGTAAATTAGATTCTGGCGAATCCTTAGGGGTATAAATAGAGCCTTAGTTAGCATCCAGCCTGTATCACCTAGCTTGGGATAGATTAAGCAGGCAAGATGAGATACTACGCCATAGGAAATTACGGTAGCGATCGCTGCCCCATTGCCACCGTAAATGGGTATCAGCCAAAAATTGAGAGCAAGATTGGCGATCATCCCCAGAGAGGTACAGGCAAAACTGAGTCTGGTAAGGTTCTCTGCCATCAACCACTGGCTACGAGCGATACCTAAAAAGACGAATGGTCCAGCCCAAATATGGAGAGCTAAAATTTGTCCTGCGGCAAGATATTCTGTCCCTAAAACCACCTGAACGAGTAAGCCAGAGGCAAAGGTCATCACCACGGCGATCGCCAAGGAAAGCCACGCCATCAGATCGTATAGCTGCTGAAGCTTGGTATAGTAAGCGCGATTGCTTTTCTGTTTGGCTTGAATAATCGACGGAAAAATTGAGGTGCAGATCGCCATCGGGAAAAAGTACCAAACTTCAGAAAACTTGACGGCGGCGGCATAGTTCCCCACGACCTCTTTGGTCGTCATGTTGCCCAACATCACCTGGTCGATTTTCATGTAAATCGTAATCATCACTCCCGACAAGATTAGAGGCCAAGAATCCCGCAGCATTTCTTTTGCCCTGGTGAGATTAAACGTCCAGCGGCTAAGGGACAGTGAGCGCCATGACTTTAAACGACTATAGCGCCAGTAAATTGCGACCATACCCAAGGCTCGGAGTATTTCTTCTGCTAGCAGTAGCCAGACAAAGGCCGTCAGGGAGTAACCCAGAGCCATAAAACTAATTTTGATTGCCGAGCCAATCAGCAATTTAAGACTCCGCACCAGCGCCACGGGCATCGCCTGCACCTGAGAACGAAACCAAAAATCGATTACTTCGGTTGGTTTGAAGATCAGCCCTAGAGCGATCGCCAAAACCATCCAATTTACTTGAGGATCCCCCTGCAAAGTTCGAGTTACCCCAAAGATTAGTACCCAAGTGACCAAAGCCCCCAAAAGCTTAAGTATTAAGGCTGTACCGAGAATATCGGTAGTAGATTCCTCTTCTCTTACCAGGGTTCGCAACACGATTCCGTCTAGTCCTAATTTGGCGAGCGCCTCAAACATCCCAACCAAGCTAAGACAATAGCTAAACTTACCAAACTGGGAGGAACCCAAATAGCGAATAACGTAGATCCCAACGGTAAGATTGATGGCGATACTCAGAATCTTTTCTAAGGACAACCAACCTACGCTGCCAATTATCTGGCGTAAATTGGGACTGAGTTTTTGCCTAATGCCGACCAGTCTATTGAACATTTATTTTGCCGCAAACCTGACGATTTTGGCAGCTATACTCCAGCTTATGGGACATAATATCAACGACGATGGCTAATTGCCAATTTTTGCTGTTATACATCTTAGAACCTCTAGCCGATTAAAAGCAGATATTGACCCACCAGAAGAGGTTTTGGTTGAGCATATTTTGCCTCCTAGCTACCTAGAGAGCGTAAACTAGCAATATCAAGATATCCACCCGTCAAGTCTCCCTGAAGCACCCGACAGGGCAGCTCTGGTTCTCCTAAATCACTGACAACCAAAGCTGCCTGACTAAAGTCTTGCTGTTGGGTATAGTTATTTACCGTCACTACCGTCGTTAGTCCTGCGGCGATCGCCGAGTTTAAGCCATTGTCGGAATCTTCGATTACGAGACAGTCGGCAGGTTCTAACTCTAGGCGCTTGACTACATAGTGATAAATGTCGGGAGCGGGTTTCTTGGCAGGCACAATATCTCCCGCAGCAATTGTGGCAAACCAATCGAGGTCAAGATATTTTTCTAGTAGCGCAATTACGTTGGGCAACGATGAAGTAGTGGCGATCGCTAAAGTTAACCCCGATGCCCTGGCTTCACTAATCAGCCTGGTTACTCCTGGTCGGAGAGCGATCGCTCCACTGCGCAATAGTTTGAGGTAATGTTTGGTTTTGAGCTGATGGAGGTTCGTGACAAAATTGCCCAGCTCTCCCTCTGGCTGAAACTCAGGTTGATATTGCCGCAAGAAGTATTTAAGGCGTTCTTTTCCTCCCGATACCGTCAGCAGTTGACCATAAAAATCTACCGACCAGTGCCAATCTAAACCTACCTCCTCAAATGCTTGATTAAACGCTACTCGATGTCCGTCTCTTTCGGTATTGGCTAACGTGCCATCTACATCAAAGATGAGACACTTTAATTGATTACTCATGTTGCAAAACCAGCTTATTCCCTCGCTATTGATGGTGTTCAACCGAAACCTTCTCCCGAAGATAGTGTAAAGTAGTTTCAACTTTTCTTGGTAGAATTCTCAATAGAGCCGCTTCTGGTCACAACCGTCACGAGTGGCTTGTTTCCCTCGAAGAACCCGCGCCACATGTTTACTCATATTCCTGCCAAGTATAAGACTGTTGCTCGCCAGCGCCGACTAGTATTTGAGGGTCAACTATATCCTTCTGTCAGCACAATTTTAGCGGCAACCAAGCCCATTAGCGATCGCCTGGCGCTCCAAAAATGGCGTAAGCGAGTCGGCTACCAGAAAGCGCAGCAGATCAGTACCCAAGCCTGTCGGCGCGGGACTTCGATTCATACAGCAATCAACTATTTTTTGGCAGGAGCAGATTTACCCGCCGATGTACTGGAAAATCCTTATTGGGACTCGATCAAGCCTGTACTGGATTCAGTGACAGAGGTGCATCTAATCGAGTCGGCAATCTACCATAGCGAACAGGTGTATGGCGGGCGTTTAGACTGTCTGGGAGAGTGGCAGGGAGAACTCTGTGTCTTTGACTGGAAAACTGCCTCTAAACCTAAAAAACAGGAATGGATTACTGATTACTGCCTCCAGGTGACTGCCTATACCGCTGCGATCAATCATCTTTATCATGTCCAAATCGATCGCGCCATTATTGCGATCGCGCTCCAGGATCAGCCTGCCCAGCTTTTTATCCTCAACTCGGAAGACCTATCCCTTTACTGGCAGCAATTTCTCGTGCGCTTGCGGCTCTGGCAACAGCAGCAGTCTTAATCAAAAATTCACTCCTAGTTTGCAGTTCTGCCCAAAATAGGTAGTATGTAACATGATATTCATAATATATAACACCGATCTGTATATATACTTATGAGTCCATACAACTTCGCTGCCGCTTCAGGAGATGAGGAAGTCTTTACCCATTCTGGTCAGCAAATATTTGGCGGAGTAGGAGAGGCAGATAATGCAGCTCTCGACCTAACCCAAATAGCTTCTCCGAGCAATCCAGCCTTCGACCTGATCGGGCTAACCAAACTACGGAACGATCCGCAGTTTGCGGGGATTGATGGCAGTGGTTTTAGTGTAGCTGTAATTGATACGGGTCTGAATACCAGACATCCTTTGATAGCGCCCAACTACTTAGCTGGCTACGATTTTGTTGATCGCGACGAGAATCCTGCTGATTTAAATGGACATGGAACCCATGTTTCGGGGACAGTTGGGGCGGCAGATGAGAGTATTGGTGTCGCGCCTGACGCGGGACTAATTAGCCTACGGGTGCTAGATCGTAACGGTGCCGGAGATTTTGCCGATGTAGAAGATGCCTTAGAATGGGTGCTAAGACACCACGAGCAATATCAGATTACCGCCGTTAATATGTCTTTGGGGCTGGGTTTTTTTGACGCCGAATTAGAGCGGGGTTCCGACCCTCTAGCCAACCAGCTTGTTGAGATCCAGTCGGATATTCATCGTTTAGAAGCGGCAGGGGTAACGGTTGTCTCCGCCGCCGGAAATAGTTATCGAGCGGGCGCTGGGATCGGTAATCTTGCTTTTCCCGCCATTAGTAGCACTATTGCTGTCGGCGCAGTGTGGCAGGATAGTACTCAGCCAGGGGCTGCATGGGGAGATGGCAGTATCGACTACAGCACTGGGGCAGATCGGCTAACGAGCTTTAGTCAGCGTTTGGATCTAGAGAATATGATTTTTGCTCCAGGAGCATTAATTAACAGCACTGTGTTAGGGACAGGAACTGCTGAATCAGCGGGTACGAGCCAGGCAGCGCCTCACATTGCGGGAGCGATCGCCCTACTTCAGGAAGCCGCTGTCCAGTTTGGCGATCGCCAGCTCATGCCAACAGAAGTTAGTCAGATTCTACGCACTACGGGAGATCTAATTTTTGATGGCGATGATGAAGATGACAATTTGCCCAATACTAATGCTCCTTATGTGCGAGTCAATATCTATAATGCCGTGTCAGAAGTCAAAAATCGCTTTCTTCCAGCGGCGGCAAATTTCAGCGATCTAAACGCCACTTTTGCCCAGGCGACGAGAATTTCTACCCTAGACGGTGCGTCAATTAAGCTGCTGCGGGGTAGTATTGGCAAGGACGATTATCATACTCCCGATGGCGATGTAGATCTTTATCGTTTTCGGGTGTCGTCGAGGGGCATGGTAGAACTTGAAGTAATCTCCGACCCTGCAAATACTGCTGATTTTGATAGCTACCTGCGTCTATTTGATGCTGCGGGTAATTTAATTACCGCTAACGATGATATTGATACCGAGGGAGATAATACTTTTTCGCGGATTGCCCATAATTTGACCCAGGGTACATACTACGTTGGCGTAAGCGCGGCGGCAAATAGCAGCTATAATCCTCGTGTCAGCGGTAGCGGCGGCACTGCTGGAGAGACAGGAAACTACGCTCTCAAGTTAAGCCTCAACAATCGCGATCCCGATGGCTGGATTCATAGTGCCACGGAGATTGCTTTTGATCGAGATACTGAATCAGTCTTTCTAGCCGATCGCATTGGGACTGATGGCAGACTTTCTGTTGGCACAGGAGACGTTGATTTTTTCCGCATTATTGCCCCAGATAACGGCATTTTACTGGCTGATATCGATACTCCTTACGAAACAGATTTCGTCGATTCTTTCCTGCGTCTCTATAACGAAGATGGCAGCGAAGTTATTGCCGAGAGCGATGACGATTTTGCCCTTGATGTTAATGATGAGGTGGTGGAATACACTGCTCGTCGTACTACTTCTTTAGTTAGGGATGAGCCAGGGCAAACAGAGCTGAGAACGGGGTTTGTCAACTCAGCAGGAGATTATATTCCTGGTAACTATGGTCATCGTACCGATAGCTTTGTCTCCGCTAGAGTTACTCCAGGGGAAGTTTACTATTTGGGCGTTTCCGACTGGAGAAATCAAAACTATAGTCTCAATCATCTCAGCGATCGCTCTGAAGTTGGCAGGGGCGGCAACTATGAACTAACCACCAGCTTTATATTTAGCGATCGCAGCGGCAGTATTGATAATGCAACGGTGATTAATGGGCTACCGCGGGGACAAAATATTCATGAAATCGGTCGTGATCGCGATGCTAATGGCGAATTACAAACCGTAGGCGATCGCGATGTTGATTTTTACCTATTTAGAACTAATGCTTCTGGCATCCTCGAACTCAACGTCAAGTCCCTCGCCAGCGATCCTCTCAACAGCACCATTACCCTCTTTGACCGTCGAGGCAGAAAATTAAGATTTAATCGCGATCGTAATAGCAACGATTCTCGACTTAGATTCCAAGTAGCTGCTAATCAACGCTACTATGCCGCCATTACAGGAGTCGGCAATCAAGACTTCGATCCCTCAGTGTCCGTAAGCGGTAGCGGCGGAGATACGGGTAAGTATCGATTTAGCGGCAGGTTGTTAAGACCCCTAACGGTAGAATCAGAGCTGATCAACAGCAAGATGGAATTTAGTTCAGAAGATACGCTAGACAATAGTCCTTATCTTAGTCAAGAACTAGCAGACAGCTCGATCAATGAGGATTCAAAGGATGCGGCTCATATTTTGCCGCTTAATCCCAACGGCAGTTTTTATACTGGTAATTCCCTCGACATTGCTCAAGAAGATTTAACTGGCGATCGCTCAGACATACCTGATTTTGCTGCCCAATCCTTGTCCATCGACGGGACAAAGCCAGTCTATCGTTTTCTCAACCAAAATACAGGAGAACATTTAGATACAATTTTCGCCAGCGAGCGAGACTTTATTAGCAATAATCTAGCTAACTATAGCTCTCAAGGAATCGCTTACTATGGATACGAAGATGGACAGGTTGGGACTATTCCTGTCTATCGACTCTATAATCCCGAAACCGATATCCATAAGTTTTTTACTTCCAGCGTCAAAAGAGACGAAGCACTCCTTGATACGGCTAATTATCAGCTCGAAGGAAACGGAGGCATTGCCTTTTATGTGCCAACTTCAACTAGCTAGAGTGAGTTCCGTGTCCTCGGCAATTAAAACCAAAATAAATTGTTGCGGTGGGAAAGAATCGCGATCGCTCTGGGGTGATTGCTGACTGTAAATACTTTTTCGGCGCAGGTGAATCAAGATCTGAAAATTAGATTAATTTGCTTGGTTCACATTTTTCAAAAGCTAATAGCTACATGCAAAATACTTTGTACGTCATACACAATATTAATTAGTTTTTTGTAGTTAATTTATTCCCAAAAACACGATTGACCTACAATTTGTTGCTAAATATCAGTGTTAGCACCGTTATCTGATTTTAGGTATAGATTTATACTAAATAATATATAGCTCTTCCCCTTTTTACTGTGCGCTTGAAGGGTGAAATTGCAGGCTTTAAATATATTTTTATATCTATTAATAATAACCTAAATTGATATGTGCAAATATTGTAACTATGATTTTCCGCTGCATTATCTGCTCAATAATGCGCCGCTATTAACTAATAATGTTGCGTCCACAATATCAGAGCCAGAATCTATTTTTCCTCAAGCAGATATTGACCCAGTAATAGACCCAAATGCTCCAACAGAAACATCTGAGCCAGCAATAAATGAGTTAACAACTATAGAAGCATCGGTAACAGAGAATCAAACGTCCACTTTTCAAGTTCCCGATACTGCTTTCGGCAAGGAACTAAAGGGCGATCGCCATTACACTGCAACCCTAGCTAGTGGAGAACTATTACCAGACTGGATTGAGATTGATGTCGATGCGGGAGAGCTTACTTTTCAGGCAGAATATGAGGAAGTAGGCAACCATCAAATTTTAGTTCAGGTCGAAGATAATTTTGGTCAAACCGCTAGCACCATAGTCGAAGTTGGGGTCATAAACGAAGCAGGAGAAGCTAACCTGCTTGTAGACGAGCCAGACGCTGAGACTTTTATAGCAGTTAGTGAGAGTGACTTGGGAACTTCCCAGGATACCGTCGCTATCCCCCAGGTTGCGATCGCCGATACGCAAATTACTGATAGTAGCGTGGGACGAGAACTAATTTTCACGATTACTCTCAGTTCTCCTAGCGAACAAACCGTAACGGTTGACTATAGTACTGCCGATGATACAGCGATTGCAGGAGAAGATTATGTGGCGATCGCAGGAACAGTTACCTTCGCTCCAGGGGAGACAGAGCAAACTATTACCGTAAATACTACAGGGACTTCTTTTCTCGATCCTGACGAAGACCTGTTGCTCAACCTCACTAATCCGCGACATGGTGAAATTGTAGACGAGCAGGCAAGAGGAACAATTCTACCCGCCTACGCTGGGATTAGAGGCGGTGCGCGTAAACAAGAAACTGTCACCTTTAGCTTTTTTGACGAAGATATTTTTGGACAGGGTGGTTACGACGGTAGCGATCGCGAAAGTAATGCTAAAGAGCCAAGTGAAGTAATCAAAAACAACTATCGCCAAATCTTCGCCGATTTAAATACGTTTGTTGAGCGAGAATTTGTCGAGGTAGAAGAAACAGCCGCAGAACAGGGTAACATTCGGATTGTAGTTTCCGATGGTCCCGATTACGCCTACGCGGGGGGACATATCCACCTTGCAGGTTGGGCAACGGCTTCCGATGCTGGGATTAATGGTTGGGAATCACCCCAGGGAGCTTATGCCTATTCGGCTCTGCTGCACGAACTTGGTCATGCGGTTGGTATGCCTCACTCTTTTGGTCGCGAGACTTCGGTGTTCGATCCCGAAGAAAGCGCTGTCAATACCGTCATGTCCTATACCTCTCCAGGTAGCAAAGCCGCTACTTTTATGAGTTACGACATTAAATCCCTACAGGAACGATATGGCGCGGCAGAATATCGTCCAGAAGATACGGTGTATGAGTTTGTGACGGTAGATAACTATCTGGTCGATGGTGAAATAGCGATCGATACCAATCGGCGCTTAAGACAGACCATTTGGGACAGCGGCGGCATCGATACTTTTGATTTTTCAGGTTTAGCAGCAGAAGACGGTGGCTATAGGTTTGACCTCAATCAGAGTCAATATCAGACTACTCAGGCAGGTTTTACGGGAGCATCCTATGATCGCAACGGCACTACCTATTATGTTCCTAGCTATGGAACTTCGATTGCGATCGATGTTGAGATTGAGAATCTGATTAACTCCAGCAGCGACGATCTGATTATTACTAATGATGTGGCAAATACCTTTAGCGGTTATGCGCCAGGTTTGACTACAGGAGATGATGTCTTTATCGGTACAAACGAATTAGATACTTTGGATCTGTCTGAGTTTTCCTTCTTAGATATTGCCGAGACTGTTCAAGAAGTGGATTTAAAAGTAGATTTGGGCGAGGGAAACTCGATTACAGTCAAGGATTATTTAAATACGCCACAAGACAAGAGAATGAAAGTTCTTTTGGACGGTCGCCGAATCAATTTCAAAGAAGACGGTGGTGTCATTGAAGGAGATGGCAACAACCTGATTAACTTTACGGTAGAGCTTTCTCAAGCCAGTAGCGATCGCCTGGAGATAGACTACACCACTGCTGACGGTACTGCTAAGGCGGATCTAGACTATATTCCTCAAGCGGGAACTCTCGTTTTTGAGCCTGGAGAAACCAGTAAGGCGATCGCCGTAGAGGTTATCGACGATCAAGAAATAGAAGGCACGGAAGCTCTTGCCGTCAACCTTTTAGGTAATTATGGACAGACAATCGAACAAGGAATCGGATTTATTAGTGATAATGATGGTTCGCAATCTCTCTCGACCATAACGATTAGCGATGCAGTTGTCACTAATGGGAATAACGCTTCCAAAGCAGTATTTACCGTTCGGGTAGATGAATTATTAGATTTCGAGCCTGTTACAGTAGATTTTTCTACTCTAGACAATGTGGCGATCGCAGGACAGGATTACGAAGCCAATAGCGGCACGTTAGTTTTCTCTCACCAGGATAGGGTCAAAGAACAGACAATTGAAGTCGATATTATCGATAACAATCTCAGTCGCGACGAAGACTTCAAACTTCAGCTAAGTAACCCTAGCAGTAATGCCACTATTGCTGATGACGAGGGGGTAGGAACTATTGTCGATTCTACTCTTAAAGTTACTTTTGCCGACGGTACAGCAACAGATTTTCAACTTGCTTCCTATCCTCCCGATTCGGAAAAAGACCCCGATAACCTGCCTTTTGAAGTCAGTTCCGATCACAATAGTTTGACTATTACAGGAGATGGCGACGGCTGGAAAGAAATACCTCTGACAGATAATCTGGATTCGCGCAATTCGCCTCTCAATCCTTATACCGTAGTAGAATTCGACTTTAAGACTACCGAAGCAGGAAAACTTCACGGACTGCATTTTGAAAGTAGAGATCATCACGACTACTATGCACCTTGGGAAAAAGGACGATTCTTCCAACTCTATGGCAGCAGTGAATTTGGAATTCAAGATTTTAACGACTATCAAGATAGTTTAGGAGAGTGGAAAACCTATCAGATTCCCGTCGGACAATTTATCGACAATACCGTCTTTCATGATGGAAAGTATAAAGCCGTACAGTGGTTAGCCTTTGCTCATGAAGGCAACAGCGAAGACTCCAATAGCCAGTTTCGTAACCTCAAGTTCCAAGAATTATTGCCTGTTTCTGTGGCGGGAGTAACGGCTAATGAGGGTGATGGAACAGCTACTTTTACTCTGACTATCCCCGAAGCTAGTGACTCAGCTATTACCCTAGACTACGCCACTGCTGATGGCACGGCGATCGCTGGACAAGACTATATTGCGGCTCAGGGTAATGTCACATTTGCTCCAGGTGAAACCAGTCAAACTATTGAAATCACGGTTAACGATGATGGGGAGTCGGAAGGAGAGGAAAGCTTTAGTTTAAGTCTGAGTAACGTTAATCAGGCGATCTCCTTGGAATCGGCAATCATCGCGGTAATTGCCGATAATGACGAACCCCTACCAGTGATTTCTGTTGAGAATATTAGCTTTGCTGAGGGGAATTCAGAGACTAGCACGGCATCAGTTACGGTTAACCTGGATAAATCTGCCAATAGAGCGATCGCCGTTAACTACATTACAGAAAACAATACAGCGATCGCCGATCAAGACTATCAAGCAGTAGAGGGGACGGTGACATTTGCTCCAGGTGAAACCAGCCAAACCCTCAGTCTGACTTTGAAGGGGGATGTATTGAATGAGACTGATGAAAGTTTCTGGCTCAATTTGGC
>JBCBWB010000110.1:0-18053 GCA_039817275.1 Cyanobacteria bacterium J06648_1
GATATATTTTTTAACAAATAGAAACTGCGGTTAATACTTGTATGGCTTATGAAAAAACGATCGCCGATATTTATATTTTGTCAGGCGGCAGCAACCTGTTTGAATTTAGAGCCGAAAGATTCAACTACTTTGTCTTCAGCTATTTCCTATGTTTGTCGAACCTACATTAAACCAGAGCGAAGCAAATTTACACGAAGAATCAAAGAGCTAGTGGCGTTGCTAATTTAATGTATGACGTAAGGACGAGCATGGGTTCTGATAGTTGACTCTGAGGAGTTGAACCCGTTTACTCTTGGCTTGACTGGAGCAGAGCGTTTTTTCAGACGTAATCTTAGTCGTTGGAATGTTCCACACATAGTATTTTGACTTATTCATAGTTCTGTGCGATCAAAAAGTGGTTCAAAACTATGCCGCACTGAATTTTATATTTGGGTCACTTCCAGCATTACCCTCAAAACCAAACTTCCGATTGAGGAAGTCGCTCAATTGATAGTCGAAAAATACGATGGGTGGGTAAATCAGTTTGAGAACGCTCCTTATGCTCGGCTAAATTACTTGCATCGCAGACTAAGGAAAAAGCTCTCAAGTCCATGAGAAAAATAGTTAGCAGTAGTCTGCAACCCTATATTGATGGGGAACAATTAACCTCTCAACTATTGCTCATGGAAAATATGTTTAATGCTTCCTGGTCTGGTAATGTTGAAGTAAAAAGCCTTAGCAAAAATCAAGGTCAGAGGAAGTTTGGTAAGTTAATTATCAACGAAACATCGGGCTACGCTGCTCGTTGGCTATATCGATTACTCATGAGGAATTGCATTAACAATGAACAGTGAAGCAAAAAGCTACAAAGATACCGTAAATCTGCCCCAAACCGAATTCAACATGCGGGCAAATGCCGTAGTGCGCGAACCAGAATTACAGCAATTTTGGGCAGAAAACCAAATTTACGAGCAACTGTCACAGAATAATATTAAAGACTCTTTTATTCTCCATGATGGCCCTCCCTATGCCAATGGTGCGTTACATATGGGTCATGCCCTGAATAAAGTGCTTAAAGATATTATCAACAAATACAAGCTGTTGCAGGGACATAAAACAGAGTATATCCCTGGTTGGGACTGTCACGGATTGCCGATCGAGCTAAAAGTTCTGCAAAAAATCAAGTCTAAAGAGCGTAAAGAATTAACTCCTCTCAAACTGCGTCAGAAGGCAAAGGAATTTGCGCTGCAAGCTCAGAAAGAACAGTGTGAGAGCTTTAAGCGTTATGGCATCTGGGGTGATTGGGAACATCCTTATTTGACCCTCAAGCCAGAATACGAAGCAGCCCAAATTGATGTCTTTGGACAAATGGTGCTGAAGGGTCATATTTATCGCGGTTTAAAACCTGTTCACTGGAGTCCTTCTTCCCGCACAGCTTTAGCAGAAGCAGAATTAGAATATCCCGAAGGTCATACTTCCCCCAGTATTTACGTGGCTTTTCCCGTCACTAAACTAGGCGAGGGTGCAGCAGAATTAGAAAAGTATTTACCCAATCTGAACGTTGCTATCTGGACGACAACTCCTTGGACTATTCCTGGTAATTTAGCTGTGGCGGTTAACGGTAAGTTGGAATATGCGATCGCTGAAAAATCTGACGGTAAATATTTAATTGTGGCAAAGGATTTAGTAGAACAACTATCTGCCACTTTGGAGACAGATTTGACCGTAAAAACCACCGTTACTGGTCAAGCACTGGAAAACACCGTCTATCATCATCCTCTATTCGATCGCGATAGCAAAGTCGTAATTGGCGGCGACTATATCACTACAGAATCGGGTACGGGACTGGTTCATACTGCACCTGGACACGGGCAGGAAGACTATATCACGGGGCAAAAATACGGCTTACCTCTGCTTTCTCCTGTGGACGACGCGGGGCGCTTTACCGAGGAAGCTGGTAAGTTTGCTGGGTTGCAGGTGGTAGCTAAAGGTAATGAGAAAGTCAGCCAGGGTAATCAGGCAATTATCGAGGCTCTAACGGACGCAGGTGCATTACTCAAGCACGAAGAATACGCCCACAAGTATCCCTACGACTGGCGTACTGGAAAGCCAACCATCTTCCGCGCTACCGAACAGTGGTTTGCCTCCGTTGAAGGTTTCCGCGACGAAGCACTAAAAGCCATCACCGACGTTACCTGGATTCCCGCCCAAGGAGAAAAACGCATCACGCCGATGGTAAGCGATCGCTCTGACTGGTGTATCTCTCGTCAGCGTAGTTGGGGTGTCCCAATTCCCGCCTTTTTTGATGAAGAGACAAATGAGCCACTGTTAAATGAAGAGACGATCGAATATGTTAAGGCGATCGTGGCAGAGAAAGGTTCAGATGCCTGGTGGGAACTACCCGTAGAGGAATTATTACCCGAACAGTATCGCCATAACGGACGTACCTATCGCAAGGGTACAGATACGATGGATGTCTGGTTCGACTCAGGTTCATCTTGGGCGGCGGTAGCGAAGGGTAGAAACTTAAAATATCCCGTAGATATGTACCTTGAAGGCTCAGATCAGCATCGTGGCTGGTTCCAATCTAGCTTACTTACCAGCGTTGCTACTAACGGCATTGCCCCCTATAAAACCGTTCTGACTCATGGCTATGTCGTCGATGAAAAAGGCTTCAAGATGAGTAAGTCTAAAGGCAACGGTATCGCCCCCGAATTGATCGTTGAAGGGGGAAATAATAAGAAGCAAGAACCTGCCTACGGTGCCGATGTGTTGCGCCTCTGGGTATCTTCTGTCGATTACTCCTCGGATGTCCGTGTTGGTAAAAACATCATCAAGCAGACTTCCGATATGTATCGTAAGGTGCGTAATACTGCTCGTTTCTTGCTGGGTAACCTACACGACTTCGATCCCAAACAAAACGCTGTAGACTATGCAGACTTACCCGAATTGGATAAGTACATGCTGCACCGTATGACCGAAGTATTTGCCGAAGTAACCGAAGCATACGAAAGTTATCAGTTTTTCCGTTTCTTCCAGGCAATCCAAAACTTCTGCGTCGTCGATCTGTCTAACTTCTATCTTGATATCGCCAAAGACAGACTTTATATCAGTAGCCTCAATTCCTTCCGCCGCCGTAGCTGTCAGACAGTATTAGCGATCGCCATTGAGAATCTGGCTAAAGCGATCGCACCTGTACTATGTCATATGGCAGAAGATATCTGGCAGGCCTTACCCTACGATACGAGTTACAAGTCCGTATTTGAATCTGGTTGGTTAGAAACCAAAGACGAATGGAAAACCTTAGCGAATGGAAGTTCGCCCTCCCAATGGTCTACAATTCGCGACTTACGAGATGAAGTAAACAAAGTAATGGAACAGGCAAGAACGGCAAAAGCGATCGGTTCTTCCTTAGATGCTAAGGTATTATTACAAGTTACCGATGCAGAACTAAAAAACAAGCTAGCTGATTACAATTCCTCTGATACTTTAAGCGAAAAGGATGTCCTAAAGGATACCGCTTCGCATATTGATGAACTACGCTATTTCTTCCTGGCTTCTCAAGTCGAACTAGTCGATTCTCTTCCCGACTCAGAATACAGAAGTGAATCAGATATCGCTAATATTGCCGTAGTAAAAGCTGATGGTGAAAAGTGCGATCGCTGCTGGAATTACTCGACCTCTGTGGGTAGTTTTGCCGACGATCCGACAATTTGCGGTAGGTGTAATGCTGCACTGAAAGGTGAGTTTTAATTTTCCTAGACTGTAGAGATAGTATTGAATTACTATCTCTGAAAACTGATCGTGAACGACCATATATTCGATTTAAAATCTAAAAACTAGAGCAAAGTCAGCTTCCTGCCCAAAGTCAGCTTATTTGATGTTGGATGCTTTAAACATGATCTGAGCTGAAACAATCTCGCCTTGCCGAGTCTGATATTCAGGAATCGTCGCCGTCGAGAAAAAGTAATTAGCTGAAAAAAGCGATCGCCTTTTAAATAGGGTGCAATAGATCTGATTGAATGGGGAAAACAAATCGAAAATATAGGTAATCCCGCGAATGACCATATTTTCTAAAAATTGGGTTGAGAGATTTATCGCCAACAAGAAAGCCCTATTAGTTAGTCCTCCAGCGGGTCGTGTCCCCAGTTCATTAGGGAATAGCGCCAGGGAGTTTCTTTGATATCTCCCGCAGGTTTTTGTGCGAGATGGCGATGTACATAACCAACTACTTTCTTCATGTGTTTGAAGTCTTTTTTCTTATATTTAGACTGGTCTTTATTGAGGATTTTAACTATCTTCTTGGCCGACTTACGCCCTTTAATTTTCCCCTTCTTGTCTTTTTGACCAACTGAACTACTTTCATCCGTTTTCAACCATTTTTTTAGCTCGGCAGCACTCATATTTACCGCTTCCTGGAAGTCTTCTATAGTCTCTTTATGTTCTGACTTAAGATTGTCATCAATTTTAGTCAGAGATTTGGCTCGATGGGAAGTAATGTTACCTGTGTTGTCATTTTTGACGAGATAGCGGGGTTTATTTTTTGTTGCCCTAATTTCTTTACCATCAACTTTAGTAGTCTCAGTCAGCTTTTGCGTAATTTCTCCTATCGTTTCTCCCGTCCCCACTTTCCACTTAACTTTTGCTCCTTGCTTTAATTTGCTTGCCATATTGTCGATCTATCGATATTTATCTGTTCCATTCTCGATCATCTTTGATTTGTCTGTATAGATACCTCCGCTTTGAGGCTGATTTTTGAGCGCCAATGACAAAGACACTTTCTATACATTGCAGTTTTTACATCTATAGAGAGACGTATTTTTCGGGCGATCGCCCTATGCTAATGATGTATTTGCCAATAAACTTATTTTCTTGATGACAGACAATAATCTCAAACGTGCTGTAGGGACGTTTCCTGCCGAACAAGATGCTAGATCGGCTCTGATGATGCTTAGAGACGCAGGTTTTGATATGGACAAAATATCGGTGGTGGCTCAAAATCCGACAGGGAAATCGATGGGCGATATTGAGGTAGAGTCCAGTGCTAAAAGAGCCAAGGGAGGCGCAGAAGCGGGAGCCGTTATGGGCGCAACTACAGGGGGAATTTTGGGTCTGATTGGCAGCTTGAGTGTTTTGGCTATTCCTGGAGTGGGTATCGCAACAGAAGCTGCCGTTTTGTTGGGCAATGCTCTTTTAGGAAGCGGTGTTGGTGCTGCGGGAGGAACCCTGGTGGGTGCTTTGGTTGGTTGGGGAATACCAGAAAAAGAGGCGGTACTGTACGAGCAGCTTTTATCCCAGGGTAGCTATATTGTGTTGGTAGAAGGGACGGAAGCGGAAGTTAATGGAGCAGAAGCTATTTTATTAAATCACCAGTTGAATAATTGGAATGTTTACGATATTCCATTCAAAAACAATTTATAGTTAACTCCTAGCACGGTTAATTTCTGAGTTTTTTGCTAGCATTTTAGCTATCTTGTCCCATCAGGAATCAATAATCATGATTCAAGAAAAACTTGCTTCAGGTCTTGCTGTCGGCTACCTACGTAAAGTTCATCATATCGCTCTCAACGTCAAAGATATGAATGCATCTAAGGATTTTTATGGCAGGGTATTAGGCTTACATCAGTTAACGGGAGATGAAGTTCCTTCGACCCTAATTGAATTAGTTGCAGCAGGAAAAGTCTGCAATTTTAGAACTCCTGATGGCATTATTTTAGATTTATTCGCCGAACCCAACTTATCTCCTCCAGATAGCGATCCTGAAAAACAGTTTACTAGAGCTAATCATCTCTCATTCGATATCGATCCTCAGCTATTTGAGTCGGCAGTAACAACTTTAAAAGAGTTGCAAATTCCTGTCGCAATCGACGTGGTAACTCGACTGACAGGAAAAGGCTTCTATATTTATGACCCTGACGGTTTTATAATTGAAATTCGCTGCGATCCTTTAGCTCAAAACAATTCATAAATACTAGATGCATGGGTTTATGCTTCGATTGTCTTGCAGAATTTAGACCTGATTTTTACTCATAGCCAGAATGCTACATTTAGCGTTGTTTGAGAGGGCAGTCCTCAGCAGAACGTAGATTTAAAAACAAGAAAGAATAATATATTAGGATGAAAGAGAATCGCCCTATTCTATTCTGATTCTGGCGATCGCATAATTGCCAGAATTATTCGTCAAGTTAATCAATCGATTCAGCTTTCTACGGCAGTACATACCTGACACTTATTGATAGCCCTATCATGGAAAAAATCAGACAGAGACTAATTGCCTCCTCAGCTTTACTGGCTGGATTTATGATATTTTCTCCCGTCTACCAAAAGCTATATCAGCTTAAGGAAAACCCGTGTTTACAAGAATATCATCGGGTAGAGCGGTCGGTAGCCGCAAATAGCCATAGTCCCAAGTTAGACCAGCATCAAAACCATAGCTCTAGCCAGCAATGGACTTTTAAGAAAAGGAGTAATTTTATTTCCTCCATCGGCATGGCTATTTCCTCAAATGGTAGAGAAATATATCGACTAACGGACGACGGCATCGAGATCTTTGACCGCGATACAGGAGAGTATAGAAACTTCGACATCCCCTATAGCTTTCCCGAACTTTCTTGGGGGACAGATATCGCTTACGACAGTAGGCGTGACCTGGTATCTTTGATTTCGTTTGGTGGTGAAGGTTACCTATATCGCTTTGATGTTAAGCGACGTCGCTGGCTGGATGTGCGATCGCTTGATAATATTGATCTTAAATCTCTAACCTACGATCGCACTTTAGATCGCTATGTTGCCCAGGTAGAGGATTTTGGCAGAAATGAAGGAAACTTAGTCTTTATCTCTGGTAATGGAGAACTCTTAAGACGAGAAAGCAGAGGTGGCTTAATCAGAGAGCTGTATTAATAGAAAATACAGAACCGCAACTACTGCTGATCTATAATGCTTAAAAGTAAAAGAAGGCATCGTCTTAAGTAATAAAATGATGCCTTCTAAAGAACTTGGTTTGAAAAAATGGTCGATTTACTGACTTAATAGACCTACAAGTTTGGCTTTGCTAAATTTACTGTATCCTGAGAGATTACGCTTTTTAGCTATTTTCTTAAGCTCTGCTGTGGTTAAGCTATTTAAGAGTTTGATATCTTTGATGTCATCAGGAATTGCTTCAGGAGTAAGATAAAACACCTGTTCTAAAGCTGTTAGTTTTTTACCTGCTGTAATACCACACTGTAATTTCGTGACTGGTTTGAAATTTTGCCAATATTTTCTTGGTGCTTCATCAATTCTATTAGTAGCTTTGAGCAGATTGAGTTTTTTGAGCGGTGAGTTAGGCAGTTGACTAAGATATTCTAGGGCAGCTTTGATATCATCTGTAGATGCTGTAGACAAATTGATTCGGGGAGTTTCTTCTTTCGCCAACATTCTACTCAGTTTAGCTGTCGTTTCGCTATCGTCAGCAATAATACACCATACTTTATCTAAACTTGCTGCTTCGGCAACTGCATAAATAAAATTATTGCCAATTACTTGATAGTTATCTTCGGCAATTTCTCTAACTATTAAAGGTATCCAGTTTCTTGCATCACTATTGCTCAATTCTTTAGCAGTCGCATCGATCAAATACTGAGAATCAATTACAACATCATTTGGTTCAATTAAATCCAGGTCGAGATGCATCAAGTTCCCGACATCACTTAAGTTACTCATTGTAAAAAATACTCCTTAGCTAGCAGTGAATAATAGTCATAGACAACCTTATATCTATAGACAGCTGGTATTTTGTTAAAGTTACAATTAGCTATATAGGCACTATGTGGTAGTTCAAATATTTCGGTATTGTTTCCTGGTTTATATCGAGGAAAGAAGTACGGTAACAAATCAAATCTACTCTGGCTTTTTACCTGGTTAATAATCTCAGCAAGCGCATTTCTAGCATTGACTCTCGCAGGAGCAGTAATTTTTCCTCCATTGAAGAAGATCGGTAGAGCGATCGCTCCCCATTCTAAGCCCTTGCTTTTTTTCTGTCGATTCTGTTGAATTTCACTGATATGATTGCAAACCGTAATCGCCGCATTTTTCAAAGAACGAATATTGTTATGCTGTGTGGGTATAAGAACAACATCCGCCGAATCAATGGCGCTGATGCTAAAAAATCTCCAGTTAGGAGGAGCGTCGATCAAAATATAGTCATATTCGGACTTTAAAGCAGCTAACTTACTTCGCAAAGCATAGTAACTTAATTCTTTGCGGATATCATCTTCGTCCGTTTGAGCCAAAGATTCATCTACAGGAATTACGTCAAAGCTGAGACTGATTCCGCCTTTAAATCTAGTAACGTAAGAGTAAATTGTATGTTTGAGATTCCCTGGATCTTTTTTGTTTCTTAAACAGTCTCCTAATCCCAATTTTCCTACTTTGGCATCCAAAGAGTCTGTTAGATCCATTTGATTGGGATCGAAATCCAAGACTAATACTTTTTTATTGTGTCGAGTAAGAGTAGCCGCTAAGTTAATCACAGTAGTGGTTTTTCCTACTCCGCCCTTATTATTGTAAATAGCAACAGTCAAAGCTTTATCTGTTTGCTCTATTTTCTGTCTAATATCTAAGACTATTTGCTCGATGTTATCAGGATTTATTTTTAAACAGGTAGTGGCAGGGAATATTGTTTTGCCATGTTTTCTAAATAGCTGAATATGTCTGGAATTAGTAATGATGCCCCACTGCACGGATTTGCATCTTACTCCCAGCAAATAACCTTTGATTTGTTTGACCGTATTCTTATAGCTGGCAGATCCATATTCGAGATTGATATCTCTTCCTTTTAGTTCGACTAGAATAAAAGGATTTCTCTGGGTGTGGATAAAATTATCACTTGCAGTATTTTTTCGGAGTGCATAATCAACTTTCATCCGATTTGTTCCTGTTTGGAAGCTGGGAACTCTTTCATGTTGATTAAATCCTAATGCCTTAAAAAATGATGTAGCAATAAAATTATTATCAACTATTCCTTCATTAGCATGTTCGGGTAGATCTTTTAAGGTCTGCGACAAATAATATTCTGGCTCTGAAGTAAAACTATTTATTTCATTGTCAATTGTATAAACCATGATTATTAAATATTTATTTTCTTCATGGTATTGTTCCAGAAGTATAATTGTCCTCAGCGTAAACTTCTAAAACAACTACATATTTGCATGTCTAATCGTGAGTAATAACCGTTGTGATTGAAAACTCACTATTGTCTAATATTTAATGCTAATAAGTGAAACAAAATGTCGCTTACAAATCAAATAGCGATCGCAATCTGAAGATTATTAAGTGCTAGTTATTAATGAGATTCATTATGGTTAAATTTAGTTAGTAAAGCTAAAAATGTAATTTATTTGACACTCACTCTCGTTATTTAAACTACTTGATAAATAAGTAAATTAAATTATTAAACAAATTTAATCTTGTTACAATTTTTCGGGCAGGGTTATTAAGGAGTAGAAACTACCGATGGTGATGAAGCTAGATAAAGTTGTTCCCTTTGGTCGATCGCTTGATGAATATACGAAGATGTTTAATCTGTCTCCAGAAGATTTACAGCAAAATATCTTGGGAGTAGGAGATGGACTAGCTAGCTTCAATGCGGAAGGTACGGCTCAAGGATCTAAAATCACCTCAGTCGATCCAATTTATCAGTTTGCAGGTGATGAAATCAGACAAAGATTTGATGCGGTTGTAGACAACATTATTAACCAGATAATTGCGACCCCAGATAATTGGGTTTGGCGCTATCACAAAAACCCTCAAGAGTTAAAAGCAGCTAGAGTCCGAGCCTTGGAACTTTTTCTGCAAGACTATCAGCAGGGTCAACAAGACAATAGGTATTTGGCGCAGGAATTACCTCGCTTAGATTTAGAAGATAATAGTTACGATTTGGCTTTATGTTCTCACTTTCTCTTTTTATATTCCGCACAGTGCGATCGAGATTTCCATCTGGCGGCGATTCAAGAAATGCTGCGCGTTAGCCAGGAAGTGCGAATATTTCCCTTACTCACGTTGATGCAGGAAACTTCTCCTTACTTAGATGATGCGGTAGAGAATTTTAGCCGTTTGGGCTACTCAGTTGTTCTCGAAACAGTAGATTATGAACTACAGCCTGGTGCTAATCAAATGCTTTTGATTAAAGATAAATAGCTTGAATGGCGATCGCCAGATGCCCAAGTCTCAATTCCCTCACAATTTCGTAAAGCTTTGTTGCTTTGTACACAGAAAAAGAGACGATCACCATGATGCTTATATATTCTGGCTATAAGCCTTACTCTATGTAGCAATAATTGTATGTTCGCGCCCTTTAAAGAATATTTAGAAGAAGAACTTTTTAAACATTTCGATTTAAGCAGTCGTTCTATCCCCGCAGGGTTGGAGTCTAACGTTAGCGCCAGAGGCAAAAACCCCGCCACAATTCAAAGCTGGTGCTATCAAGCTGAACGGTTGAGAAAAATACGTTATTCCTATATTGATGCAGGAGAAACAGCTCAGGTATTTAATAGCGTGCTCTATCCCTCCCATCACTACGATATTCCCCTATTAGGAGTAGATTTCTTATCCTTTGGAAAGAAAAAGATCCTGGTGGTAATGGATTTTCAGCCTTTATTTCGCGATCGCGACTACATTGAGAAGTATATTGAGCCGATGAAGGAGATTCGCGACAGATACAATGAGCTAGCGCAGGATCTAGAGATGAAATTCTATGATGCGAATCAGTATTTTTCGAAGTATTTGCTCTTTGCTAAGCTAGACTCGGAAACCGTAGTAAATAGCCTCTTCCCCGCATTTCAGGAATATTTGGAGCTTTACTGGCGAATGGTTGCTGATGCTCAACCTTTGACCAGTCCTGAAGAGATCGAAAGAATTGCGATCGCCCAAAGAGAATACGATCAATATAGTGCCGAGCGAGATCCCGCTCACGGTTTGTTTAGCAGCTATTTTGGCTCTCAATGGTCAGAAAGATTTCTCTATGAATTTCTTTTTGAAGATGCTACTCCCCTGGCTGTTACCTCAGTGAGTAAATAATAAGTAACAACAAACCGAAGAATTAAAATAGCAAACTTTTAGAGCTTAGAGCTTAGAGCTTAGAGCAAAAAAAATGACTTTATATCAGCCTTTTATCGATCAGGCGATCGCTACTTTACAGTCCAGGCTCAACTTGACTCCCTATCCTATTCCTGAAGGTTTTGAACAGCAGGAAGGGGTGATGGGCAAGGGCAAAAAGCAAGAACCCGTTTTAACAACTAGCTATGGTTTTCAGTCAGCCAAACTCAGACAAATTCGAGCAGCCCACGTCCAGGGCGGCAATTCACTTCAGGTACTCAACTTTGTAATTTTTCCCAGGCTTAACTACGACCTGCCTTTTTTTGGAGCAGATTTGGTTACTTTACCTGGGGGACACTTAATTGCGATCGACATGCAGCCTCTATTTAGTCGGGATGAGGCTTACCAGGCTAAATATAGTAAGCCAATCATGCCGATGTTCCATGAGTATCAAAAAGACCTACCTTGGGGCGGTGACTTTCCTGAAGAAGCTCAACAATACTTTTCTCCCGCTTTTCTTTGGACTCGCCCAGAGAAAACAGAGGTAGTAGAAAACACTGTTTTTCAAGCTTTTTGCGACTATCTGACAGCCTACATCAACTTTGTCGAGCAAGCTACAGCAGTAACTGACTCACAGCAATTAGCCTCCATCTTTCAGGCGCAAAAGAGCTATGCTAACTACCGAGCCGAAAAAGACCCTGCTAGGGGCATGCTTACCCGTTTATACGGCGCTGAATGGACGGAAGAGTATATCCATGGCTTTCTCTTTGATCTAGAGAGAAGTTTGACTGCTGCCTAAACAGCTTGGCAAGCTATACTGAGTATAGTGAGCATTCAGGCAAATGTTGATAAAAGTAACAGTCTATTGCTTTGAATTACAAAAAGATAAGATAATAATCAATAACAAATTTTGTTTCTTATAAGTACTGATCTTGTTTGGACATTGTTTTTTTTATTCTGCAAAAGTTGGCAAAAGCTTGTCTGGCTAGAAATTGGAGATTAAGGCCAATTTTTGGTTGGCAGACAAAGTCAATGAAACTTGCAATAGATTCTACTGAGCTGAAGATTTAACAAATACAAATTTCTGTTAAACTCAGTCGGTAAAACCTGGAAAATTTAACAAGACGTAATAAATATTGGTTCGTTGTCGTTGTATAAAAGTTATCTGAGGGGTTAATGCCTGTAGGCGAAGCCAAAAAGCGATGCAATGCATTGTGGGTCTAGAATCCATCTTCTTGATGGTATCGAGATGGCGATCGCACGGTGCGGGTTGAATACTTCAAACTCTGCCAAATGCCTTAGATAGTTGCCGTAAATCTATGTTCTTTTACGGTTTTTTATTAGGTATGTAAAGTTTTGTTAGGTGACTAAAGAAACTCTGACTAAGTGCCTAGAGAATAGTAACTTAGCACCTTCGACAATCAACCTCTTTTGGTAATCTAGCGATCGCTAAAAGTCGTTTAAAAGTTAAGATTCCTTTTTGAAGTTCAACTAAACCAAATTTAAATCGAGTAGGAGATTATTTATAATGTTCGACGCATTTACTAGAGTCGTGTCCCAGGCTGATGCCCGTGGCGAATTTCTATCCAGCAGCCAGTTGGATGCTTTAAGCGCGATGGTTGCAGCAAGCAACAAGCGTATGGATTCTGTTAACCGTATTACTGGTAACGCTTCCGCTATTGTTACTAACGCGGCTCGTTCTTTGTTTGCCGAGCAGCCTCAACTAATCGCTCCTGGCGGAAATGCTTACACCAGTCGTCGTAACGCCGCTTGCTTGCGTGATATGGAAATCATTTTGCGCTACATCACTTATGCTATCTTTACTGGTGACGCGAGTGTACTAGAAGATCGTTGTCTAAACGGACTGCGTGAAACTTATCTAGCTTTGGGTACTCCTGGTGCTTCTGTAGCTGTGGGCGTGCAAAAAATGAAAGAAGCTGCATTGGCTATTGTTAATGATACCAACGGCATCACTCCTGGTGACTGTAGTGCTATTTCTTCTGAAATCGCTGGCTACTTCGACCGTGCTGCTGCTTCAGTAGGCTAGTTCAAGTAGAGCAACTGCTCTTTAAGACAGCGTAAATCGACCTCTGGTCGTTAAGAAAAAATTAGTAAAACAAGAGAAATAAAACTCATGAAAACTCCTTTAACTGAAGCAGTATCCTCTGCTGATTCTCAGGGTCGTTTTTTGACCAACACTGAAATTCAAACTGCTTTTGGTCGTTTCCAACGTGCTAGTGCAGCTCTTGAAGCAGCAAAAGCTTTGACTAGCAATTCTCAAGGCTTGATCGACGGAGCAGCTAACGCGGTATATGCTAAGTTCCCCTACACGACTAGCACTCCTGGTCCTCAGTATGCTTCTACACCTACTGGTAAAGCGAAATGTTCTCGTGATATCGGCTACTACCTCAGAATGGTAACTTACTGCCTAGTTTCTGGTGGAACTGGTCCTATGGATGAGTATCTAGTAGCTGGTTTGGATGAAATCAACCGTGCTTACGAGCTTTCTCCTAGCTGGTACATTGAAGCTCTAAAATATATCAAGAGCAACCATGGCTTGAGCGGTCAGCCTGCAACTGAAGCCAACAACTATCTTGACTATGCAATCAATGCTCTTAGCTAAGATTGTCTAGCTCGAAAAGACCCATTGAGGTCAAATTCTTTGCCTGTGAGAAACTACAGGTTAAGTAAATGAGACTCAAAGTAATTGAGTCATGAAGCGATACTCAGGAGAGTATGCGAATGCCAGCAAAGAGCTAGTATTTGTTTACTTTTCTGAGTATTGTCGTGTTTGCCAGCATAAGAGACAAATAATGACACAGGACATAGCTGCGGAGCAACAGCCAAATGAAGCCGAGCAGTTGACAGTAGAACAGGCGATCGTCAATCTCAATCAGAAAGAAGATTTGGGGGCGCGATACTATGCTGCTTGGTGGCTCGGAAAATTTCGCATTAAAGAAGAATCGGCGATCGCCGCTTTAACGGCAGCTTTAGAGGACGAAGAGGATCGCGCTCCTGATGGGGGATATCCTCTGCGGCGCAATGCAGCAAGGGCTTTAGGTAAATTAGGCGACCAGCGGGCAGTTGAACCGTTGATCCGTTGTTTGGAGTTTCCCGACTATTACGTGCGGGAGGCGGCGGCTCAAGCATTAGAACTCTTAGACGATCGCCGTTGCGTGGCGGCTTTAATCAAGCTACTAGATGGTGGGGTGGCAGCTGCAACGAGAGTATCAGGGAAACCTCATTTAGTGCAGCCCTACGAAGCGGTAATCGAAGCTTTGGGTACATTAGGCGCAACCGAAGCGATTGATTTTATTGAGCCATTCACCCAGCATCCCACCGAAAAAGTTAAATATGCTGCGGCTAGGGCTATGTATCAGCTAACTAAACAAGAGCAGTATGGCGAGATGCTGATTCAGGCATTATCTGGAGACGATCTACAGTTACGACGCTCGGCACTAATGGACTTAGGGGCGGTGGGATATCTTAAGGCAGGTCAGGCGATCGCTGATACCTTAGCTGAAAATAGTATGAAGTTGATTGCCCTTAAGGGTTTGTTAGAAACCGAGTTGACTAGCGAAACAAAAATATCAGCCGAGAGCGTCAAGATAATGAAGCTAATGGATTCTTTGCTTTAAGGCAAATTGCTTCTCCGTTGGCGATCATGTTTTGAATCAAGATTTAAATCGATATTATTGCCACTAAACCGATGCAGGCAGCCTAAGAATAAATTGCCCTACGGCATTTGTTCTGTGGCTTTTAGCAAACATGATCCATGTCTCTAGAGCATGGTGGATATTTATCGCTATTGCGAATGCAGACTAAACCAAAAATACCCACCAAGTTTGATCGCTCCTAACAAATCTCTCAAGCGATCGCCAAACCCATGTTTTAATCTTCAGCTTTGGCTTTTGCCTCTAATTTCGCTAGTCTGCTAGTTAAATCCTGATTTGCTTGCTTTAAGCGATCAACTTCAGTACGTAGTTCTTTGACAGCTTTATCAGCTCCTAAGTTCTTTTGTACCTTAGTCACAGCTTCTTCGGCGCGACGACGCACTCTACCGTCGGGAGTTTGAGCTGCAAGCTCGTTGAGAATGTTAATTGCCTCTGCTGTCTGCATCTGTCCCAACGCCCCGACAACCGCTACTTGAGTTAGGAAGAAAGACTCTCCCGCGATCGCCTCTAGCTGTTCTAAGATTTCACCCAGCTTTTCAGGGGTTTGACCCGTAGAAATTGCGCCTAAACAGCGAATTGCCGATAGTCTGAGGGCTTGAGGTGTCCCTGGCTTGGTATATTCAAGCAAGATATCTACTGCCTCAGCCGAAGTTTTCATTTTGCTCAATCCAGCGATCGCACCACCGCGAACGACTTCATTCCAGCCTGCCCGCTGTTCGAGGACAGTTTTGAGCAGGGCGATCGCCTCAGACTGTTTAGCTTTAAGATTGCCTGAAACCATGGCTCCGAGATTACGCGCCGCCGCCGCTTCAGTATAGTAGCTCGAATCTCCTTGCTGGAGACAGTTAGCCAGAGTGTCATAGCTAGCAGCGGTTTTGAAATTGCTCATTGCCGCAATGACTGCCCGACGTACTTTAGTATCTTCGTCTTTTAGACCCGCTTGTAATGCTTCAAATGCCTGATTAAGCTTAATCTTGCCCAATTTCTTCGCGACTTCAATCCGTACTCCCCAGAAAGGATCTTCGGTTAGAGATTTGGCTAAAGCTTTGATTACTTCCAAGCCACCTTTTTTCGCCAAAGCACCTGCGGCATAGATTCGCGAAATTGGGTCAGGGTCGTATTGCAGCTGTTTTTTTAGTTCGGCTACGGGGTACTTTAGCTCGATAGTTTTTAAGAAATTATTGCTGACATCAAAGCTAATGAAATCAGGCTTCTTCTCTAGGGGAAAGTAGAAACTTTGTTCAGCTTGATGGATGCGGAGAGAGAAAGTTTTTAGTTCAGGTTGAGTCGAATCTGAACCAAGATAGCCAAAGCCAATCGGCATCTTGAGGTCGAATAACTCTTTGCTTTCGCTATCCTTTTTCGCCTGTTTTTGAGTAACGGTCAGCTTTGCCAGCTTGCTACCATTCTCCCAGGAATATGCCACCCTGTAATCGGGATGACCACCCCGAAAGACATACTGATCGAACAAGAACATGAGATTGTAACCCGTTGCCCGATCAATCGCCCGTAGCAAATCCACCGTCTCTACTGTGTTATGAGCATTATCCTGTACAAAAGTTTGAATTGCCTGGTCAAACAGATCATCACCCAAGATGGCGCGAATCATGTGATAAACACAAGCGCCTTTCTCATAGAGATGGCGATCGTATAGCTCGATCGCCTCGCGATAGACGTTAGTAACAATGGGACGACGATAACGAGTGCTGTCCTCAGAAATATAGGTACGAGCCTCATTTAGCAAGTAATAAGCTGCATCGTCTTTGCCATACTCCTGTTCTGTCCAAAATACTTCGGCATAGGATGCCATACCCTCTTTGATCCAAGCGTGGGACCAGTGTTTAATGACAACCAGATCGCCAAACCACTGGTGGGCTAGTTCATGCAGTACTAAACTTTCTGTCCGCATGTTGTCCGTTGCGGCTCGTTCATCCAGCAAACAGCGATCGGTTAGCAGGGTAGTAGAAGTATTTTCCATCCCGCCAAAAATAAAGTCATCGACACAGACCTGAGCGTATTTAGGATAGGGATAGTCATAGCCATACTTTTGCGACAAAAACTCTACCATGCGGGGAGTCTTACCCATGCTGCGCTGGGCATCTTCTTCTCTACCCTTTTCCACATAGTAATTGACGGGTTTGCTCCGCCATTCATCTTTAATTTCGGCAAAGTCTCCTACCGCTAAGGTCATCAGGTAAGTAGGATGTACCTGCTGCTGCGACCAATGATAAATCTTGCTTTCTCCTTTTTCCTCTGTCTTGAGCAGCTCACCGTTAGAAATAGCCATCATGCCTGAAGGCACCTGCACCCGAATCTCGGAAGTAGCCAGTTGACCAGGATAGTCAAAACAGGGAAACCAGTAGCGGGAGTCTTCATCTTCTCCCTGTGTCCATACCTGGGTGGGTTTATGGGGATAGTCGGCGGTAGGCTGAATAAAATAGAGTCCTCGCTGGGGATGATCTACCGAGTAGGCAATTTCCACCTTAATCGCTTCAGTAGTAGCAGGCTGGGACAGGTAAATCTCAATCTGTTCGCCGTCGTAATCAAACTCTTGGCTGACGTTGTTAACCAAGACAGAAGCAATTGCCAAATCCACCGCATCTAGTGTCAGGCGATCAATGCCCGAGCGCACGGGAATAATTGTCGTGGTGCAGGTTCCCTGAAAACTCTGATTAGGAAGATCTAAAATTAGGTCGAGAAAAATATGCTCTACCTGTCCAGGTCGATCTGGGTTGTAGTGAGGTCTAGCGCCTGGAAGCTCAAAAGATTTGCGATCGCTTGATTCGGCATCGAAATGAAGATGAGACATGGATTCGTTAAATTGTTGCAATATACCGCTACTGATTAGGGTATCTAATTTCCGCAATATTTAACTTAGAATTGTCTACTACTATTATCTCTGTAGTTGGGCATGGATAACAAGTCCAGGAAATTAGCCAAAAGTCGCGAGAACTTAAGAATCACGCAAAGCTCAAAATGCCACCGCAAATCCTGCTTCGGTGGAAATCAAATCTATCGTATTATCTTCCACAGGATTGACGTATCTTACTGAACTCTGTATGCCATATTGATAAGCCGCGGGACTGCAATAATCACGGTAATCTTCGTAACTTTCAATATTTTTTGCTTGAGCAACCTGCGGGATCGTTAATAGTCCTGATATAGCTACTAGAGATACGACAATATTTTTTTGATTAGCATCTGAGCATACGATCATATTGATTTGCTTCTCTATAGCTCCCAGAAGTAAACGTAGAATAAAGGTTGAATTATCTTGCCTTCAGCTATTTCCTATGTTTGTCGAACCCACGTTAAACTAAAACGAAG
>JBCBWB010000111.1:0-17898 GCA_039817275.1 Cyanobacteria bacterium J06648_1
GTTGCCACATCGCTGATCTTAATTGCCTGGTCGGGACTTAATAAGCCTTGACTCCAGGTAGAACTGGCTAAAAAACGGCTGTCAGGACTAAAAGCGATCGCCGTGGGGGCAATTTCTAGTTTTATTTCACTGGCATAATGTCCTGGCAACACTCTTTGAATTTCACCGCTATCGCTATCCCAGAGGGTAATCTGGCTCGCGCCAACGCTGGCTAAGACTTGACCATTAGGACTAAACTGCATGGCGCTGATTGGGGTCGCAGATTCGAGACTAAGGCGAGCTGAGGCATTCTCCCAGGGGGAAGCAAATTGCTGTTGAAGACTTTCTAGAGGATTGTCGTTTGTACTCTGCGCCCGAACTGATGGCTGCAAACTGAGAGCGATCGCGATCGCCGTGAAGTATTTTAAATAGTTGCGTTCAATCACTAGTCTTCTAACTTAATTCTCTTGATGAAATGATCTCTAAAACATGTCCAAGGATGAGGAAAAATCGGCTTCTTGTACTAATTTTTCCTAAGATTCTATCTGTTTTCGCCGCAGGCAATATTGGACAAAGATACAGAATATGCCCGTTCCCGCAAGGTATTTTATGGGACTGGGAATTATAGGACTAGGCGAAAAAAAGCCTTCAATTGTTCCCGCAATAATCAAGATGGGAATAATCCCAAATAATAGCTGGGCAGCTTTGATACTGTTGATCTTCAAGGCATCAATCCGTTTGTATTTTCCAGGAAAGACAAGAGCCTTACCGATTAATAATCCTGCACCACCAGCGAGAAAAATTGCGGGTAATTCTAGTGAACCATGGGGAAAGACAAATGCCCAAAAAGGATAGGCGAGATTATTCTTACCCACTAGGGTAGCTACCGCACCAATTAACAAGCCGTTATACGCCATAATAAACATCGTGTAGAGTCCAGCGGTGATGCCGCCAGCGATCGCGCCAAAGCTGACCGAAAGATTATTAATCGTAATGCTGCTCGAAGCCAGAGGTTCAACTCCCACAATCGAACCCATCCACAGTTCACCATCTTCCTGCACAATGTCAATAATACGCTGCGGTACGGTCATCGCAATATAAGTAGGATCACGCCACCCATACCACCAGGAGATGATTGCCGCTAAGCCAAAAATCCCTGTGGCGATCGCCGTATAAACCCAGGTATCACGGACGATTTGAGGAAATCCCCACAGCGCAAAATCTTTGACCTGCGCCCATTCCTGACGCTGGGAACCCTGATAAATTTGGTTGTATCCACGAGCCGTCAGCTTCTGTAAATCTTGAGTCAGGATCTTGCCTACTTTGTTAGTTCTTGCCCTGGCTAAATCCGCTGAGACAGAACGATATAGACTAGCTAAATCCTTAATTTCCGTTGCCGATAGAGTCTTGACACCCTTAGTTTCAGCTTGCTGTAGTAATTTATCCAAACGCTGCCAATTTGGTTCTCTTCTCGCAATCCAACGTTGAACATTCATGGGGGTTATCCTGAAAACTAGCTCAGTTATAGCAAAAAGGTGGTCAATCAATTAGGTATCAAAAAGTAAGTTCTAATGAACTAAAAAAACGCTAAGATAAACAACGGAAAAGCACTCGAACCCTCATGTCCGACCTAATATTATTTTGGCATCGTCGCGATTTACGAATTTCTGACAACTTAGGATTAGCCAGCGCCACAGAACAAACAGCAAAAGTAGCGGGGGTGTTTTGCTTAGATCCTGGAATCCTTGACGGAGATGATATCGCTCCTGCCAGAGTTACCTACATGATCGGCTGTTTAGCAGAGTTGCAGTCTAACTATGAAAAGCTCGGTAGTCAGCTATTGATTATTCAAGGTGAACCTGCCAAAGTAATTCCCCAACTAGCAGAAGCACTTGAGGCACAGGGGGTTTTCTGGAATCTGGACGTTGAACCCTATGCCAAAAAACGCGATCGCTCGGTACAGGAAGCTCTAGAGACTAAGGGGATCGCTACTAAGAACTTTTGGGATCAGCTACTACATGCCCCAGGGGAGGTTATGACCAAATCCTCTGATTCCCCCTATAGGGTTTATACGCCGTTTTGGCGTGCCTGGAATAGTCAAGATAAGCCAGCGATCGCCACAGAGATTAAACAGCTAGAAGGCTTATCTGCCGCTCAGATGAAAACAGCCGCAAAAGCGGGAGCGATCGCTATACCTACAGCGCAAGATTTGGGTTACAAATGGGATTATCCTCTGTTATTAGAGCCAGGAGAAACCGCTGCTCAAGATAAACTAGCGGAATTTTGCGATCGAGCAATTTACTGTTACGACGAAGAGCGTAATTTTCCCTACGTTGACGGGACATCTCAACTAAGCGCAGCGCTTAAGTTTGGAGTGATCGGTATCCGCACTGTGTGGCAAGCTACCGTTGAAGTTGCCAAAAACTGTCGTAGCGATGAGGCAAAGGCGGGAGTGACAACCTGGCAAAAAGAGCTGGCGTGGCGAGAATTTTATCAACACTGTATGTTTTTCTTCCCCGAATTGGCTCAGGGTGCATATCGCGACGAGTTTAAAGATTTTCCTTGGGAAAACGACGAAACCAAATTTAAAGCCTGGTGTGAAGGTAAGACAGGCTATCCCATAGTTGATGCTGCTATGCGACAGCTAAACGAAACAGGCTGGATGCACAATCGCTGTCGGATGATTGTTGCTAGCTTTCTCACCAAAGATCTAATTATCGACTGGCGTTGGGGCGAGAAATACTTCCTGCAAAAACTCTACGACGGCGATCTTTGCGCCAATAACGGCGGCTGGCAGTGGAGTGCCTCCAGCGGTATGGATCCCAAACCCCTACGTATTTTCAATCCCGCTTCCCAAGCTGCCAAATTTGATCAGGATGGAGAATATATCCGCCAGTGGGTATCAGAAATTAGCTCCCTAGATACCGAATATTTAGTCACGGGCAAAATCCCTCCCCTAGAAAGAGCAGGTACAGACTATCCTGAGCCAATCGTCGATCACAAAATTCAACAGCGCAAGTTCAAGGCATTATACAAGCAACAGAAGGGTGGGTAAATATATTGGTAAATATAGCCATTTTCAGCTGTTCTTAATTACTGGCGATCGCTTCTGGCTGCCAGGATTAGGGTCTATTCTTCTTCTAATTTAATTTAATTTAATTTAAATCTTTTCTTTTTCCCCTAATCCACTTCTAAGTCTGGATCTACACTGAGGACGACGAATGGTTCAACAGCTTATAACAGGCGAACAATTGTGATAGCAGCCTGACTATTTAACTATTATTTAGTAATACGTTAATTTAAAATTAACCAATAAATATACAAAGTACGTATTTACTTCTTTGAACCAAGCTGAAAAGGTTCAAGCGATCGCTATGAAAAAATTTAAGGAACTGCTAATCATAGCTGGACCATCCTGTGCAGGAAAAAGTACCCTGATCAAAAAGATAGGCAGTGGAGAATCAACCTTACTCAAAGCGCAGTTACTAGATGTGGAAAATTTAGCTACTCTGCCAATTATTAAGGACAGTGACATCAAGCATCTTAGATTTCAGGAACTAGAACAGTCCGCAATCTTGCACTACGATCTATTTAACAACTATCTAGACCAGAACTATCATCAATATATTCTGCAAATTATTCAACAGTTTGATCGCGTTAAGATTGTTACTTTGCATGTTCCTGAAAAAGTGCTTCTAAGCAGGATTAAGCGCAGAATCATCAAAATATCCCTCAAAATATGTCTCAGACCCAACTACTTTAGACAACGGCTAACTTATCTTGGCTATCAATGGGATAAATACCAAAAATATAGTCGTACTGATATTGCTCAAAAGCTTTATCAAGAATGGTTGCAATTTACTACAGCAGCTTGGGTATCAGAGCATTGGGTTCTAGACTCTGAGCAATTGCGTCTTGAGCAAAGATGAGCCGACAAAACTTTGGGCAAAGCAAGCTACTAATCTGATTTAATTGCGCAACAGCTTATTCTTGCTCTCGGATTGATTATCATATCTGTGATAAACATCCTTTATTCTCTACATGATCGCCCTTTCTTTCATTTTCTTTCTTTTGTTGTTTACTGCCGTGGGGGTATATGCTGCCACGCAAAAGCAAGACAGCACCAGTGACTATCTCTTAGCCGATCGCCAGGTAAATCCCTGGTTAGTGGCTCTATCCGCATTATCTACAGGACAAAGCGGCTTCTTATTCACGGGACAGGCGGGATACGCCTACACCCAAGGTTTATCGGCAATTTGGCTCGCAATTGGTTGGGCGATCGGTGATTATCTAGCTTGGCTATTAGTATTTAAAAAGCTGCGTCAGGTTTCGGAAACGACAGAATCGGAAACTGTCCCGGCATTTCTCGCCCAAAAGCAGCCTGGCTATCGCTGGATTGCGGCAATTTCTGCATTAATTACTATTTTCTTTCTTGGTACTTATGCTGCCGCCCAGCTACTGGCAGGAAGTAAGGCGCTCAACAGTTTGTTTGGCTGGAATTACGCCTGGGGTATTATTATCGGGGCGATTATTGTCGTTATCTACTGCTTCTCTGGTGGTATTAGGGCTTCAATTTGGACAGATTCGGTACAAACTATCGTCATGATCGGCGCACTGCTCATGCTTTTGGTCGTCACCCTCTTTGCTAGTGGGGGAGTAGGCGACATTTTTAGCAATCTGAGTGAAATAGATCCCGACTTAGTTGAGCTGTTTCCTTCTAACCTTGCCTGGGGATTCATGCCGTTTTTCTTAGGCTGGCTGGTGGCTGGCTTTGGCGCTGTAGGACAGCCTCACATTGTAGTTAGAGCAATGGCGATTGATTCGGCAGATAACATGGGTAAAGCGCGAGATATACGGACTATCTGTGGCTTTATTACGGCTTTTACCGCTATTTTTATCGGTTTTGCCGCTAGAGTATTGTTACCCGACTTAAACGATCCAGAATTGGCACTACTCGATCTATCCCAAAGTCTCTTACCAGGAATATTGGTCGGAGTAATACTAGCTGGTTTATTTGCCGCTACTATATCTACTGCCGACTCCCAAATCCTATCTTGTTCTGCTGCCTTAACTCAGGACTTGTTTCCAGGGTTAGCCAAGTCTTATAAGTTTGCCAAGATCGGTACTTTAATTGTAACGGCGATCGTCCTGGTAATTGCCCTGGCTAACAACGATAGCGTTTTTGGCTTGATTACCTTTGCCTGGTCGATTCTAGCCTCTGGCTTAGGAGTATTACTGATCTTGCGTAGCTACGAAAAACCTGTTACTACTCCTGTGGCGATCGCCATTATGCTAGTTGGTATTTTTGTTTCGATGTATTGGAAACTGGGGTTGAAATTATCAGGCGCGGTATACGAAGTCTTTCCAGGAATGGCGGCAGGGTTGCTAGTTTATCTAATTGCTAGTTTGTTTGTTCAAGTCGATAAAGTTCAGCAAGATCGGCAATAAATATTTTATTCGACATCAATAGCGACAATGATTAGATAGCGATCGCTAATTTAGAAAATCATCGAACAAATTTGGATACGGCTTACTCACTCGATAAGATTGTTCAGCTTTTTTGTCGTGTCTAAGAAAATTATAGGTTCAGATTTTGCTTTACATCTGCCAAAGTAATCATCAAAGTCAACGGATGAATCGGTGAAGGGATAAAACCACACTTGTCCTGATAGAATCTTTTGGCATCTTCATCCAAAGCGTGAACTAAAATAGCTCTAATTCCGACTATATTAGCTGCTTGTAGAGTTCGCAACACGGCATCTTTAACTAAACCCATCCCAATTCCTTGACCTTGATGGCGATTATCTACTGCTAACCTACCGATAATCATCACAGGTATTGGATCGGTCATATTTCTTTTGATTTTGCCAGGTGCTTCAGCACGAATTACGCTTCCCGCCGCGAGACAATAATAGCTAACTACCTTTTTACGATCGCAAATTACGTAGGTACGAGATGCGCCTTGCTGCTCATTTTTCAAAGCCTTATTTATCAGCCAGTCATTCAAGCTAGAGCGTCCACAATCAAACTCTCCTAAGATAAATTCCCTAGTAATTGACTGCGGCGAAGTATAGCTCATCATTCCCAGGGTGCTTTTTTATCGAGCATTTTAGCTAGCTTAGAATTATCTTGGGGTGCTGCATCCAGAACACGATCGAACTCCGCCCACTGCTCTTCACTAAGAATAAAAATATTACGTTCAGACAGTAAATTCTCGGCAGCCTGAGAAACTGAATCAAGAATAAATGATGTCCTGGTTTTGCCGCAAACACCAGCAGCAGTATCAATCAATTCTCTCTGTGCAGGAGAGATACGGAGATTCAAAGTTTCAGAACTTTTGTGTTTTTTGGCTGATTTTGTCATCACAATAATTTGTTAATGGTAATGACATTGTAAATACAAAATTCGTTTTGTTCAAGCGATCGCGACTATTGCGATCGCCTATTACGATGCAAGGCTATTTCTTTGCGATCTAAACACTTGAGTATTAAAAAGACAAATCTAGATTAATCTGTAGCAGTGATTATCTCTATAACCTTTTCTAGATCTAGGTTTGCTTCAGTATCTTTCGTACTTAGCCAAAGTAAATACTCTACGTTACCAGCAGGACCTTTGATCGGCGAGACGGTTAAACCATGATACTGCCAACCCAATTCTTGGGCAGCTTGCCATACCTGCATAATTGCCGCAGCGCGATCGCCTGTATCGCGAACTACACCTTTTTTGCCTACTTTTTCTCTACCTACTTCAAACTGCGGTTTAACTAGCAGCACTACTTCTTTTGGTGCAGCCAAGAGATTCCAGAAGGCTTCGAGTACTTTAGTGATAGAGATAAAAGACAGATCCATGACTCCCAAGTCTGCCATGGGCGCATCGCCATAGAGTTCAGGGGGAGTAAGGTGGCGAATATTGGTTCGTTCTTTGAGGATAACGCGATCGCTCGTGCGAATCGTCCAGGCAACCTGTCCATAACCCACATCCACGCCATAGACTAGCTTTGCCCCCGACTGGAGTAGGCAGTCGGTAAATCCTCCTGTAGAAATACCGCCATCTAAGCAAATGCGATCGCCAACCTCAATCTCAAAGGTTTTGAGTGCCTTAATTAGTTTCTTGCCGCCACGAGAAACATAGGGCGGCTGTTCCTTCACTTCAATCTCGGCATCGGTCTTGATTTCTGTCCCAGGCTTATCAATAATCTCTTGGTTGACCTTAACTTTTCCTGCCCTGATCAACCGCTGTGCCAATGCCCTAGACTCGCAGAGTTCCAGGCTCACCAATAGTTTATCTAGTCGCTGTTTTGCCAAGGTGTGTTTTAGAAGATAAGCATGTAAAGCATAGCAGTTTTACTAAATCTATTAAAGCTAGCAACTATAGGGAAAGCATTTATTAGTTTTTCTGGAGCCGAAAAGTAGGCAAGAAAAAACCAGAGCTAGCAATATATTCTCACCATGCAAGCCCTGGATATGTTCGAGAAGTATCTCTATATATATTAGATAGTTGGGTAACTATGAGCATCAGTCATTTGACTTAATGTTGATCTCTCAGATAGGCAAAATGACTTAGATCGATCGATGCATACTAGAAAGCAATTTTGGAGATTGCCCAGGCAAAAAACTCACGCAACACCGCAAAATTATAAAATTATGAGGTAAGGGAATAATAACGGTTAATTTTTTATGTTTGATGCTTTAGCAGATCGCCTCGATGATGCCTGGAAGAAGATTCGGGGTCAAGACAAAATATCAAAAAGCAATATACAAGATACCCTCAACGAAGTACGTCGCGCTTTGCTCTCCGCCGACGTTAACCTTCAGGTAGTTAAAGGCTTTATTGCCGATGTCGAACAAAAGGCTTTAGGGGAAGGAGTAATTTCTGGAGTTAATCCAGGACAGCAGTTTATTAAGATCGTCTATGACGAGCTAGTCAAGGTGATGGGGGAAAGTAATGTTCCTCTGGCACAGGCGGATGAAGCTCCCACCGTAATTTTGATGGCTGGTTTACAGGGTACGGGTAAAACTACCGCTACAGCGAAACTGGCGCTTTATCTGCGTAAACAAGAACGTTCCTGTCTGATGGTAGGGACTGACGTATATCGTCCTGCGGCGATCGATCAGTTGCTGACTTTGGGTAATCAAATCGACGTTCCTGTGTTTGAAATGGGGACGGATGCCAATCCCGTAGAGATTGCTCGCCAGGGGATTGCTAAAGCCAAAGAGTTGGGAGTAGATACAGTAATTGTCGATACGGCAGGGCGACTCCAAATCGACGACGACATGATGGGAGAACTATCCCAAATTAAAAATGCGATCGCTCCTGACGATACTTTGCTAGTAGTGGATGCAATGACGGGGCAGGAAGCGGCTAACCTAACCTATACCTTTCACGACCAAATTGGCATTACGGGGGCAATTCTCACCAAGCTAGATGGTGATAGTCGCGGGGGTGCAGCACTATCTGTACGCCAAGTATCGGGACAGCCAATCAAGTTTGTGGGGGTTGGCGAAAAAGTTGAGGCGCTGGAGCCATTTTATCCCGATCGCCTGGCATCCCGTATTCTGAATATGGGGGATATTCTAACCCTAGTTGAAAAAGCTCAGGAAGAGCTAGATCTGGCTGATGTTGAAAAGATGCAGTCCAAGATCATGGAGGCGAAGTTTGATTTTAATGACTTTATCAAACAGATGCGCCTGCTCAAAAACATGGGTTCTTTGGGGGGAGTCCTCAAGCTAATTCCTGGCATGGGCAAAATTAGCGGTGCCGATCTAGCTAAGGGAGAAACCCAGCTCAAACGAACCGAATCGATGATTAGCTCCATGACCAAAGAGGAAAAAGCCGATCCAGACCTGCTGGCTCAGTCTCCTAGTCGTCGTCGTCGGGTAGCAAAAGGATCTGGGTTCAATGAAAAAGATGTCTCCAAGCTAGTTTCCGACTTTTCTAAAATGCGATCAATGATGCAAAACATGGGTCGCGGCATGCCTGGAATGGGAATGCCTGGGATGGGAATGCCCGGTATGGGGGGCGGCATGCCTGGGATGGGAATGCCTGGAATGGGTGGCTATCCCGATCAAGGCAGACGCAAAAAGAAAAAGAAGAAGAAAAAAGGCTTCGGCACGCTGTAAAATAAGAGATTGCCTGGTTAATTTCCAGGACAAAACCAAGAGATAGACTACAATCGTAAAAGACAAATTAACCTAGCCCATGATTAAATTACGTTTAAAACGCTTCGGCAAAAAGAGAGAAGTTAGCTACCGTATCGTCGCGATCGAGAGTAAGGTGCGTCGAGATGGTCGCCCCATTGAAGAACTCGGCTTTTATAACCCCAGAACTGATGAGACTAGATTAAACGTTCCCGCAATCGTCAAACGACTTCAGCAGGGCGCTCAACCTAGCGAAACTGTAAGAAGTATTCTTAACAAAGCTCAAGTTTTTGAACAAGTAAATGCCAAATAAGACCGAATTGTCTGGCGATCAGAAAGTAGAAAGTCCCGATTATGAGAAACTAGCTCGCTTTCTGATCGAACCTTTTTTAGAAAATCCCCAGAGTTTAAGCCTGAACTCAGAAGTTAATCCTCAAAGTAAGAAGATTTGGCTCAGGGTTGCTTTTGATAAAAGCGATCGCGGTAAAGTGTTTGGTCGTGGTGGTCGTAACATTCAGGCAATTAGAACTACGATTCAAACCGCAGCCTCAGCCCATGGAGAAACTGTATTTTTGGATATTTACAGTGATGAACCACCTCAATCGGATGATTCCAACCGTCGTGAAAGATCTACTTCGGGTAATAACAATCGTCGACGCAAAGGACCCCCCAAGCCTGCACCAAAGATTGTCAAGAAGTAATTGATTCCTGACTACTGATTATATGCGTAGCGGCATGCTAAAACCTTAGCTGAGTCCTACAGACTTGCTACGCAACCGCGTCCTTTCGGACTAATTACTAATTACTGTTACCGACTGAAGTAGCCTTTGCTTACTAATCTGGGTTGCTAATTCAATCGCGGCTTTCATACTGCTAGCATTAGCAATGCCTTTGCCCGCAATATCAAATGCCGTGCCGTGATCGGGAGAAGTACGGATAAAAGGCAGTCCGATCGTCGTATTGATTGCTTCATCAAACGCCATCAGCTTAACGGGAATCAAGCCCTGGTCGTGATATAAGGCTAAATAGGCATCGGCAACATCAGGCTTTACTCGATAGTTGCCATACCAAGCCTGTCCTGGTTTAACCCACATAGTATCGGGAGGAATCAAGCCGATTAACTTTGTCTGGGGATAATTTGCTTGTGCTTGTTTGAGCCAACCAAAGAGCCAGTCTTGTTCTTCTTTCCCCAATTGTCCTGCCTCACCACTGTGGGGATTTAGACCAGCGATCGCAATTGTGGGTTCTGTAATACCAAAATCTTGGGCAAGACAGCTAATTAATAAATCTAGTTTCCGATTCATCAATTCTGGATTTAGAGCTTGAGAGACTTCTGCCAGAGGAATATGGGTCGTAGCCAGCAAACTTCGCAGCATCCAGCCTGTATGGGGTGACTGCCCGATAAACATCATGCCAAATTTATCTACTCCCGCGCCTTGAGCCAGGACTTCTGTTTGACCAGGATATTCGTGTCCTGCTGCTTTCCAGAGAGATTTGGCGATTGGGGCAGTGACAATCCCCTGAAACTTACCTTGCTGAGTTAGAGCGATCGCTTTTTTGAGACAAGCAAAGCTAAACCCGCCGCTAACGGCATCTCCCTGTCCCAAAGTAACCGTATCTTCGATAGGAACATCTAATAACGATAGCTCTTGGGGATTGGCTAGATCTGCCTCGGTTAATTCTGTCTGCTGTAATAGGTGTTCGTAGGTAAACTGCAACAGTTGACGATTGCCAATAATCATCATCTGCGCCTTCTGTGCCAAAGAGCAGTCGGCTAGTGCTTTGAGAATAATTTCCGAGCCGATTCCCGCAGGATCGCCTTGAGTAATAGCTAAACTAGGAATAGTAGACATTGAATTTGCGTTAATTGATTAGGAACGAGCGAACCAGATGATTTAAAATACCTATTATTGATTATGGTTGAGAATTAAACATTTAAGCTCAGATCGTTTTCTTAAAATAAAATCTAATAAAAAACAGGAGAAACGGATATGACTGCCGAGAGTATGTTGTTCAACGGCGCAATTTTGATGATTGTCTTAGTTTTGGGTGGACTTAGCTTTGGCTTCTTGATGCTCAAAATTCAGGGTGGCGAATCTGAATAAGCCTTAGCTGAATCTTTTTGGCTCGTATTGCTGGCGGTTGTCTTTGTCTGAAGGCGATCGCTTTTTGATTTGATTGAGTTGTAAACTTTTTGACTTGTTGCGGCGATTTGGCTAGCATTTATTTACAACCAAAACGCAACCAAAACGCAACCTTAGACAATGCCCAATATAACCATTAAAAATATACCCGATCGCCTGTATCAAAAAATAAAGGCTAGCTCTCAGCAAAATCGCCGTAGCATCAATGCGGAAGTTATTGTTTGTTTGGAAGAAAAACTGTATGAGTCAAATTCATCGAAAGCTAGTTTAGACCAAATACGTCGCGTTAGATCTTTAACTCAAAGACATTTTCTCACCGAAGCTGAAATTTCGGATTTAAAACGAGAGGGAAGAACTTGATTATTGCCGATACTAATCTAATTGCTTATTTATTAATTGAAGGAGAATTTACCCAGCAAGCAGAACGAGTTTACGAAGCAGATAGAGATTGGCTCGCCCCTTATTTATGGCGCTCGGAATTTCGCAATATACTGGCTTTATATCTGAGAAAAAACTATTTGTCTTTATCAGATGCCAAAATGATCGTGTTTCAAGCCGAAGATTTGATGAGAGGAAACGAATATGAAATTGATTCTGAATCTCTCCTAAATTTAAGCTCTCAATGCTCACTTTCGGCATATGAGTGCGAATACATTGTTTTGGCTCAAAAATTGGGAGTTAATTTGGTTACAGGCGATAAAAAAATACTGCAATCTTTTCCTAATCTGGCGATCGCATTAAAAGATTACGCTTAATCTAAAATATTTTAGATAGTTGATTGGCGATTATCTTTATATAAAGCGATCGCTTTTTAGTTACGGAAAATCAAGTAACGGACACAATATCATGTTTCGTTCTATATTTAACGGGCAAAGAAAAGAATTGTTCAGTTAGATAAAGTATTTGCGGTCGCCTTTAACCCCAAATGCAATTTATAATTGCTACCTAAAGCAGAATGCCGATCATAATTTTGCCAGGGAAGTATGTTGCCGAGCGATGAGATTCTTGACCGTTCTCTACTTTGGCAGTGTTGCGATCGCAACTTTCTCAAATATAGAACATTAAAATAACAGCGATCGCCTGCAAATAATTTATAGACTACTCCTCTGTAATTGGATTAAGGTGTTTTCCAAATACGCTGATGATAATCTTCTAGCTTGGCATAGGGATCGGTAGCTGCATGATGATGGTGTCCATGTCCATGATTATGCCCGTGTCCATGTCCATGACCTTGCTGTCCATCGACGGCGGCAAGACGAAATTTGCACATTTCGCAGTTCATTGCTACTTGTCCTAGCTGTGCCTCTATTTCTCTTTCTCTAATTACCTGGAGTAGCTGAGAAGCAATACCCATTTCTGGCAGGCAGGCAAAATCAACTTCTGGATGCTGTTCTTCTTGCTGGGCAGTGATGTCAAATATTTTCTCCATCAAAGTACCAGTAAACAAGAAATAGGGCAGAACAATTACTCGCTTTGCTCCATACATATATGCGCGACGGAAACCTTCTTCTATCCGAGGATGAGTAATGCCGATAAAGCAGGTTTCTACGGTCTTGTAGCCGCTACCTTCCCAAATAATGCGAGCTAGTTTGCAGACATCTCCGTTGGCATCAGGATCGCTCGAACCTCGACCGACGAATAACAGTACTGTATCCTCACGAGCAATATTGCGGGGATTGTGTTCTGGCAGATCCAATTCGGCTAGGCGATCGCGCCACAGTTCGATAATTTTTGGTGTAATACCAAAGTGACGACCATAGCTAAAGTTTATTTGGGGGTAAGGCGATCGCGATCGATCCAGCTCGTTGGTAACGTCAAATTTATTGTGTCGGGCAGCAAATAATAAAATTGGCAGCGCCGTAATGTCTGTGTAGCCTCGTTCGACACAGGCTTCGACTCCCTGCTGAATTGAGGGTTCTGTTAATTCTAAAAAGCAGGGAATTACTGGGCGAGACCTGTCTAGCCGCTGATAAGTCTCGACAAAATCAATAAAAGTTTGTCTGCCGCGATCGTTTCTCGTGCCGTGACCAATAGCTAGCAGCGGTCTTTTGTAGGGTAAGGGCGGTAACTGTAGAGAGCTAAGATTGACTTGAGTTAAAGAATTGACCATGATTATCTGTACCTCGCAGAATTGATTTGCCTAACTATTTAGCCTAACTATGGCGATCGGCGGGCATCCTGACTGAGAGATAATGTATTACCACGCTTTTTTTGGCGCTATCTCATCACAGTTGCGGGACAGCGTTGGATTTGCACCAAACTTTCCCCATTACTTCTAATAGGTGTTATTTATTAGAACCGAACTATATTTAGACTATCAATCTTAGCCTCTATCTCAATTACATAAAGTCAAAACTTAGCTTAAATTTAAACAAGTAGATAGCAAAAATAAGAATTGAAGACAGAATCCTTCTTTCTTATCCTATTTATTTTAATTTTTGTTTATAAGACTTGACAAAATCAATTTAGTTTGGCGCTAAAAGCTGTTAGCAATACTTTATCAGATAAAATTATTCAATTTTTTGACGATACCTACAAATACTGCGAATCTCAACAAGAATCTGATAAATGTCAGGGTGTCAGTAGAACGTCACAGACTCGTCATTGCCTTGACATATCTGATTGCTAAAGTTGAGTCTATTGAGTTTTTTCTAATCTGATGATCGCATTCTTCAAACCGAGAGCTTTGTTTACAGGTACGACAATACTTAAAGAAACAACAAATAAAAATCTTTTGTTGACTAGACATTGTGCTGCTTCTAATCAAGCTCATGCTGTAGTTGTCTTTTCTCATCATCGGGACGTAAAAGTAGCGCTAGATGAATTGAGCTGTGCGGGATTCTCTAGCGATTATCTCACTCTTATTGCCCGACAGGCAAAAAAACGCTTGGGTAGTTTGGATTTTGCTACCTATAACTGTTTTCAGCCGGGAAAGTTTGACTTTAATCAGGTTGCGCGGGAATTTTTCTCCAGATTATTTCATAAGGGAAAGTATTTGATCCTAATTGAAGGCAGTAGCAAAGATGTTCGTACCGCCAGTAAAATTGCGTCTCGTCGTCGCGATCGCTCAGAAGTCTGGCTTTTTGAGTAATTTTGTGACAAACACTTTTAGATATTATATTGATCGAACATCAATCGTTCTGCCAGAAGGCATCTTAATTTTACTTGGCTAGACCTGCATTTATTCGCTGTTTTTTAACCATCCCAACTGCCAGAAATAGCAGATTAAAGCAGCGGCAACTGTAAGCATGATGGTAATACAAAGAGGATAGCCCCAATACCAGTCAAGCTCTGGCAGATTCCAAGGGGAAACTTGAGTATTAAAATTCATGCCATAGATTCCCGCGATGAAGGTTAGCGGAATAAAAATAGTAGAAACTACTGCCAGCAGCTTCATTACCTGATTCATTTTGTTGCTAACTGCTGAGAGATAAACATCCATTAATCCAGATGCCAATTCGCGATAGATTTCAATCGTGTCGATGATTTGCACTGTATGATCGTAGCAGTCTTTTAAATACCTCAGTACATGGTCGTTGACTAAAGGATGACCATCTCTAATCAAAGTGTTCAAAACCTCTCTTTGAGGCCAAATAGCCCGACGCAAGGACAGAAGTTCGCGCTTAATTTGATGAATTTTGCTCAAGGTTTCTTTTGTTGGTTGAGTCAAAACCAGCTCTTCTAGTGTCTCAATTTTTTCGCCGTATAGTTCTAAAATCGGGAAATAACCATCAACGATCGCATCCCAAAGAGCGTAGGTTAGATAATCAGCTTTTTGGTGTCGAATAATGCCTTTACTTTTTGCTAGGCGATCGCGTACTGGAGTAAAACAATTTTGTTCGGGTTCGGACTGAACGCTCAATAAATAGTTTTCGCCCAAGACAAAACTCACCTGTTCTAACCAAATGTTGTTGGTTTTTGGCTCAAAGTTCGCCATCTGAGTAATAATTACCAACTGATCTTGATAATCTTCTAACTTTGGGCGTTGAGGAACATTAACAATACTTTCTAGTAATAAAGGATGTAGCTGAAATACTTGAGCGAGCTGCTCCAGCGTCTCTCTATCTCCGAGTCCCCCGACATCAACCCAAGAAACCGAGTCTGTCGTCAGATGCGCCACACATTCTTCTGGAGTCAGATTAGTTGCAAATCGATGTTGACGAGGACTGTAATCGATCAGAGTAATCTCTGATACTTTAGCTTGCTCATCAATGGAGATCGTCCCTGGCATACTACCTGGGGTATTGTGAGCATAATTTAAAGGCATTGGTTTTGCAGCATCGCTATCTCGATCGCTGTAATTGGCGTTGGCAATCATAGTTGCAAGCTTGTTCTCCTTATTGGTCTGATTAAAGCACGGAAAACAGGTCGAGTCAGAGCAATTGTCTCGGTCAAAATATTAAGACCCAGTACATTACTGGCGTTTCCAGTTCATAATGTCCCAGGTTCGCATATCCCAAGCCGTCGGCTCATAGCCCGTTAGGCTGTTGCCATAAGCCATTACGTCGGCTCGATGTACCAGAGGAATTACCGCCGCATCTTCAATCAGCAGATCGTTCATCTGGATAAATAACTGATTACGCCTTTCTGGATCTAGTTCTTGGCTAGCTTCTTGCCAGAGCTGATCATATTCAGGGTTGCAGTAGCGAGCATTATTGTCACCCGACCAGTTGTTTGCCTGTTGAGGGATCTGATTGCAGGTCATAAAGTTCATATAGGCAGCAGGGTCGGGACTAGTATTGCCTGTGGTATACATCTGCAAGTCGGCGTAAAAGTGTTCCACCGTGTCGTTATTGCTAGAGTCACTAGAGAAATAGACGCTGGGGTCGATGCTCTTCAGTTCAACTCCGATGCCCACCGACTGTAATCCTTGTTTAACTACTGCCTGGGTTTTTTGACGGAGAGGGTTAACCGAGGTTTGAAACACCATCTGCATTTCCACCCCATCTTTATCGCGAGTGCCGTTGCCGTTGGTATCCTTCCAGCCAGCACTATCTAATAATTCCTGAGCTTTGGCGGGGTCGTATTCGTAGCTGTTGTTAGACGAAGCGTATTCTGGTGGCGCAACCAGAAAGTTGGGTGTTGCCTTGCCTGTAACCCCGTATAGCTGCTCGGCAACTGTATCTCGGTTGATCGCCAATTCCAATGCCTGACGTACGGTGCGATCGCTCAAAAATGGATGGGGAAACTCCAGGCTTGATCGCTCTCCCGAAGGAGCTACTATATTGGGGTCGCTATGGTTGATAATAATTCGTTCCATCAATGCCCCATAATTGGAGACAACTTTTCCCTGTCCTGCGGCAGCTAACTGATCGAGTACGGGAGCCTCCACCTGTAGGTTATAGGCAAAGTCTGCATCGCCTGTTTGTAAGACTGCTCTGGCGGCAGAGGTAGCATCACCGCCACCTTTTAGCTCTAGGCGATCAAAGCCTAACTGGTCTGCTTGGCGAAACTCAGGATTTGGCTCATAAACTGCCGTGTCTCCTGGTCGGAAGTCTACTACTCGATATGCTCCAGTGCCGATTGGTTTGAGATTAGCGGGGGCAGATCTAGCGTTTTCGCCATTATAGTCTTGATAAATATGCTGGGGTAAGATCATCCCCTCCCCGCCGACAAATACCAGCGACCAGGCGGGATTGACTTCTTTAAAGTTGATCTTTACCGTATGGTCGTCGATCGCCTCAACACTTTCTACTACCTCATATGTCCCTGCGGAGACAGCACCTACTTGGGGGTTACTCAGAAACTCGTAGGTAAAAACGACATCCTGCGCCGTGAAGGGTGTGCCGTCAGACCACTTAACATCCTGCTTGAGCTTCCAGGTCACAGATTTTCCAGACTCCGCCACTCCACCATTTTCCACTGTCGGTATCGACTCCGCCAAAAAAGGAATCAATTCTCCCTCGTTATTAAAGCTAGCTAAGGGTTCCAGGGTGATGCGTGCCGCTTCCGCATCTTTAAACCCTGTGGAGAGATGGGGATTAAGAATCGTCGGTGCTTGCCAGTAGAGAAGTTTTAAGGTGCTGTCAGCTTGGGGATTGTTTGCTGTCGGATTTCCACAGGCATTAAGTAGTAGGGTTAAACCCAAAAGAACACTATATCTAGTCAAAAACCTGTCCGCGATCGCCATATTTTCCCTCAAGCCGATGTTGATTATGGATAATACTCGATCTTAGCTGAGTTCGTAAACCAAGAACTGGCGATCGCCAGTCACAATCATCAACTCCAGACCAAGATCCCCAACAGAGCCAAAGTAACCACTATACAGCCCACTGTTAAAAGTCCAATACCCCAGAAAAGCCTTTGCTGACCCTGAGATTTTTTACTGTGTAGCAATTCTTCTTCCGATTTATAGCTAATGATAAAAGGTTTCTGGCGATCGCCTAAAGCACCAATCTGTAGACGACCGTCGGTATCCTTGACCTCACCCAGGATATAGACCTCAGAATCTAGTTCGATAATTTTCTCCGTGTGCTGATAGCCGAGAATCCGATAATCATCATGGATCTCGTCATAACAAGACTCAAACCCATTAACTACCGTCAGAGCGTCAATTTCTGCTCCCGCCAGGTTAACAAAAATCTTGTCGCTTTCATCCTCTAGGTAAAAATTTACCCGATTTTGATTTTTGCTAATGG
>JBCBWB010000112.1:0-17664 GCA_039817275.1 Cyanobacteria bacterium J06648_1
CTTGTTTAGCAAAATCGTCGGGAGTCAATCCCTGATTTTTCGCATTACTGACGGTGTAGCGAATCTTGCGAGGGTCAAACTTTTTGTTATCAAGGTTTAGCTGCTTAGTAACAATATTTTTAAAGAGACTCTGGACATCCGACTCGTCAAAGATCGAAAAATTACGTTTCCAAGTCCGCCCTCGCTCATCCTGATACTTATTAATATCAAAGCGCAGTAGCTTGGCAAACAGGCTGTGAAATGTCCCAATCCACAGCTTTTTGGTGGTTCGTTTATATACCCTAGATTTTAAAGCCTTCTGTTCATATTCCGTCAGAAATTCCAGCCTTTGCCCGTGTTGCTCTAATGCCAACTCGGTGGCAAAAATATACTCAATCCGCTCCCGCATCTCCCGCGCTGCTTTATTGGTAAAGGTAACAGCCAAAATATGCTCTGGATCTGCTTTACGATTACGAATCAAATTAGCAATCCGATAGGTCAAGGCTCTAGTCTTACCCGATCCTGCTCCCGCAACCACCAGCATCGGACCACAGTAATGTTCTACAGCAAGGCGTTGAGAGGGATTAAGATGGCTTAAAAAGTCAGTCATTTTAAAAGAATGAAATGATGAAGAATGAGGAACGAGCTAGTTAAATTTACCGACGCTATTTATGTTATCAACTATTTCTAATTCGGTTTTATAACTATTGTTGATCTTTAATCCACATCAATAAGAAACCTGATAGCCAAGACATTCTTGAGAGTCAAAATTCTGGTAATCTGACCAGTCAGCTTCAGTAATCGTCAATACTTGGTCATTTTGAGCAAAGCGATCGCTTTCCACATCAAGACAGGATAAAAACCGTAGGTTTTTTAGTAATCAAGAACATAATTATGGGACTCACCTAGAGAATTGCGATCGCCTTTTCGCTCTCAGGCATCTAACATCCATTACAATTAAAAAAAGTAAATGAGTATATTAATTAACGTACACAGTCTACTAAGGAGTGATAGATAAAAATTGTTTGTTCTCAATGGTTATGAATATTTCTTGGGTTTCTTGCTTATATGCAGTGCAGTCCCAGCCCTAGCCTTAACTGCCTCAAAACTTTTAAGACCTGGCGATGGGGGACCCGAACGACAAACAACCTATGAATCTGGGATGGAGCCTGTTGGCGGAGCCTGGATCCAGTTTAATATTCGCTATTACATGTTTGCTCTCGTGTTCGTCGTTTTTGATGTGGAAACTGTCTTTCTATATCCTTGGGCAGTAGCTTTTAGTCGCTTAGGATTGTTAGCATTTGTAGAAGCACTTATTTTTATTGCCATTTTGGTAATTGCTTTAGTATATGCGTGGAGAAAAGGAGCTTTGGAGTGGTCATGAATTCCCCAACATTTGAACAACAACAACAGGAAAAAATACTTAATCCTAGTCATCCAACGCAGATAACTCAGGATTTATCAGAAAACGTTATTTTAACCACCGTAGATGATATCTACAACTGGGCAAGACTATCCAGCCTTTGGCCCATGCTCTACGGTACAGCCTGCTGCTTTATCGAAGTGGCGGCTCTAATCGGCTCTCGCTTCGATTTTGATCGTTATGGTCTGGTGCCTCGTTCTAGTCCTCGCCAGTCCGATCTTTTGATCACTGCGGGTACGGTCACGATGAAGATGGCTCCTGCTCTGGTACGTCTTTATGAAGAGATGCCCGAACCCAAGTATGTAATTGCCATGGGTGCTTGTACCATTACTGGCGGCATGTTTAGTACTGATTCCACTACAGCGGTAAGAGGCGTAGATAAGCTGATTCCTGTGGATGTCTATATTCCTGGCTGTCCTCCTCGTCCAGAAGCTATTTTTGATGCAGTAATTAAACTACGCAAAAAAGTTTCTAACCAGTCTATTCAAGAGCGAGCCACAACCGTCGAGCAAACTCATCGCTTCTACAGCACCAGACACAACATGAAGGTAGTTGAGCCAATTCTCAACGGCACATATATCCAGTCTGCGACTCGTCAAGCACCACCAAAAGAGTTAGCGGAGGCAATGGGAATGCCCCTGCCTGCGATAGAATCAGCAGAGAAATCAGAGGTGGAACGTGGCTGAAGAACAAGAAAAGCAAGGCACTGAGGAACAGGAAAACGCCCTAAAAGATAATGCTTCGCATAAAGCGGCATCAGATCTAGTCGTCGCTGGACAAACATCAAGCTGGCTGACAGAGAATGGCTTTGAAAATGAAGCTCTGGCTCCCGATGTTTCCAATGTGGAAATGATTAAGGTAGATGCCGAATTGTTGTTGCCAATTGCCACGGCGCTGTACGCCTATGGCTATAACTATCTTCAGTGCCAGGGAGCATATGATATTGGTCCTGGCAAAGAGTTGGTTAGCTTCTATCATTTAATTAAAGTCGCTGATGATGTCGAGCAACCTGAAGAGGTTCGTCTCAAGGTTTTTTTGCCCAGAGATAATCCCCAAGTACCATCCGTTTACTGGATCTGGAAATCGGCAGACTGGCAGGAGCGAGAAAGCTACGATATGTTCGGCATTATCTATGAGGGACATCCTAACCTCAAGCGCATTCTGATGAATGAAGACTGGATTGGTTATCCCTTACGGAAAGATTATGTTTCTCCAGACTTTTACGAATTACAAGATGCATACTAGGCGAATCGGAGTCAGAGATTGATTTAACGATTGGTTAAAGTAATGGGTAAGGAGTAATTAGTCTTAAATAAAGCACAGAAAGCAAGTAGTAATAAGCAAGAAGCTACGGTTTTAATTGATTGCTGACTTTTATTTTCGTAACTACTTTAGATTTAAAACTATTTTATGTAGAGGCTATTTTACCTGCCTCTATATTTTTTTGTCGATTCTGATTAAGACCAATGTATTAGAGCTGATTTCTGAAGAGAAAATAAATAACAGTTAGTAAGGTAGAGCAAAAGAAAATAGGAGCAGAAACAATAACTGCATTGGTTTACACCGCCATATTTGTTGCCATAAAAGCTATCTTATTTCTCAAACGCTTTCTTCGGCTGTTTCTTGTCAACCGAGTTAGCCCGCTTGTGTTTATCGCAAATACCGAACTTGCGACTGTAGAAATAGATCCAAAAGATTTATTAGAATTGAGCTATTACATCCTTACTTGAGGTATCAAGATGCTGCAATTCTTGTTAACCTGGTTGGCAACTGCTGTTTCCTTAATAGTGACCGCATTTATTGTTCCAGGATTTGCTGTAGTTAGTTTTTCATCTGCGGTTGTTGGAGCTGCAATTTTGGGTCTAGTTAACGCTATAGTTAAGCCAATTTTGGTTCTCTTTACTCTACCCCTGACTATTTTAACCTTAGGACTCTTTCTGTTGGTAGTTAATGCGATCGCCTTGGGCTTGGTCAGCTATCTTACCCCTGGTTTAACCATCGGCGGTTTTTTTCCTGCCTTGTTTGGCTCAATTGTTTTAACTATCGTGTCGGCGTTGGTAAATCAGCTTTTTCCTAGCGTTGACTCCGATTCTTCCTATTAAACTCTATGATCAAACCAACGAAAAAAGGGTCGATGCAGCTATTAACCAAATCGACCCCAGGCTTGGGAACGCGCTTTTAACTTAAAATATAATTCTTGTTACTGAAGAACTAGTTTAACGTTGGCATTCTGTAAACCACGTTGCTTAACATCAGCCAAAGTTTTGTTAACGGCATACTTTTGGTTGATTGAGTTGATAAGCTCAGTCTGGTTGTGCTTTTTAGCAACACCCCAAAGATCAGCGATTAGGTCAAAAGTACCATCGCTATTTTCTGACCAGCCCAGATCGTATTCGCCTTCTAGAGTTGCAACGATATCAGCACGAAGTCTTTGACCGTTGTAACCACGAACATCAGCATTAGTTTGAACGTTGATACCAAGATCGCGAAGAGAATTTACGAGAATTGCAGAATCGCTGATTTTGGTGCGTAGAGTGCTAAAGTGAGACATTTGGATTTTCCTCCAGTAGAAGAGATGTAAACAACAACTTTAAAAATATAATAACCGTCTTGACTGACGAATTATTTTAGTGAAACTGCTAGCTTTCGCTAGCCTTAGCCTCTGCAACCTAGCATAAATCACAGAGGAAAGCCCGTTAAAACTCCATTCGCTGGTACTCAGCAACGGAGGCTGATGCAGGTCTGGCTCTTTGCCTTGCCCAATCTCTTAGGGCTGTTACCTGCTCAGTCATTGTCCGAGACAAAGGAAGAGTCGCTTTAATAGCAGCAATTATATCTAGCTGCGTAAACTCCCTGTCTTGAGCGAAAGCATCATACATGGCGGCGATGATAGCCTGCTCAATCTCTGCCCCAGAAAAACCATCGGAAACCTTGGTCAACTGCTCTAAATCGAAGCGATTGATTTCAGAGCGTCTTTTACCCAAATGAATCCTAAAAATATCTTCTCTCTCTGCGGAACTAGGTAAGTCCACAAAGAATATTTCATCAAATCTGCCCTTGCGCAGAAATTCCCCAGGTAATCTTTCAACTCGGTTTGCTGTTGCCATCACAAACACTGGAGATTTCTTTTCCTGCATCCAGGTGAGGAAAGAACCAAATATACGACCAGATGTTCCACCATCGGAGTCACCAGAACCACCGCCTCCAGCAAAGGCTTTGTCTAATTCATCAATAAACAAAATTACAGGAGAAATAGATTCGGCAGTTTTTAAAGCGCTGCGCAGGTTGGCTTCCGAGCGCCCAACGGTAGAACCGTCATATACTCGACCCATGTCCAGGCGCAGCAGGGGCAGACCCCAGAGACGAGAGGTTGTTTTGGCAATCAAGGATTTTCCGCAACCAGGGACTCCGAGGATCAACATTCCCTTCGGTTGAGGTAAACCATACTCTCTAGCTCTTTCTGTGAAGGCATTAGAACGCTGCTTAAGCCAGCCTTTTAGCTCTTCTAAACCACCAACGGAACTTAAAGTTTCATCCTCTTCAATATACTCTAAAATTCCATTGCGACGGATCAACTGTTTCTTCTCCGAGAGAACAATATCTACCTCGCTTTCGGTCAATCTGCCAGCCTTAACCTGAGCTTTGCGATATACTTTTTCAGCTTCGTCCTTGGTTAAACCCAACGCTGCCTTGAGCAACTTCTCTCTGGTTTCCGTATCGAGGCGACTCCCTCGCGTCTGAGCTAAACGTTCGGTTAAAACCTGATTTAACTCACTCAAGTTTGGCAGAGGATAATCTAAAACTACAACCTCTTTTTCTAGCTCAATCGGTAGAGTCTGGAGCGGGGACATCAAGATGATAACTTTGTCAGTGCCTTTAAACGAGGCGATCGCATCTCGTAACCAGCGAGTAATCACAGGTCCGTCGATAAAAGGATGAAGGTCTTTGAAGATGTAAATACCGCTCTCTTTGCGTCGAATAGTCCATTCTATCGCCGCTTCAGGAGAAACAGTGTTGTGCTGAGTTCCCTGACGAGGTTGACCATACTCAACCATGCCCCTGGTAACAGTCCAAACAAACACCTGGTTATATTCAGTATTTTCTCTGGCAATCTTGGCGATTGCTTGTTCTGCCCGCTCCTCTTCTGGTGTGATCAGATAGATCAACGGATATCGAGCTTGGACTAGAATATTTAGTTCTTCTTTCATGATGTCAACCCCACTAGACCCCTTGCTCGCTAAAGTTTTGACCTGCTTTAAAACCTACTTGAAACCTATAGGCAGGAAACTAGTTCCTCTTCATCTGGCTTCTCGGAACCCTGACTACTAACTTCTAGAGGAATGCTTTCCTCCAGGACAGCAGACCTACCGCTAAGTGCAACCATCTCTCCATCTCGCATCACCATTGGCGAATCGCAATCGGGACAAATATGTATTTGATGAGCTTTACCGTGAACAGACGATCTAATCTCATCCACTTTCTCTGGAAACTGCATATAAAAAGTGATCGCTTTTTCCACTAGTGCTGACATAGATTCAACATCAACAGCAGCTTTAATCTTTAACTGTCGATGCAGCTCGGGAGGTATATATAAAGTTATTTTTTGCTTACTCTGCATATTACTTAAGTTTAATAATTACCCGGGTATGAGAATAAATTTACTCACTTTATATACTCCTGTCAAGACAGTATGCTGTTTTGACGGCAATATTGTAACAATGCTTTACAAAGCTACAAAATTGAAAGCTTTAAATTACGAACAGCTAATCGGCTTACTCAATTGCACAACAATATCGTCAATCCCTTTGACGATCAGCGTACTAGGTTGGCTTAAGGGCTGATTAGTAATGATACTGAAGGCCAAAGTGCCATACTCAGGATGATCTAAATAGCCAGAGAGAGCCCTGACTCCGCGCAAGGTTCCTGTCTTCGCTCGTACTGTTCCTTCGGCAGAGGTCTGCCGCAGACGATTTTTAAGTGTCCCGCTGATTCCAGCTACGGGTAGGGAAGCCAGAAAGACATCGTGACCTCGTCCGTGGTACATTGCCCGAAGAGTAGAGACCAAAGTTCGAGGAGTAGCAAGATTATTCCGTGATAGACCAGATCCATCTCTCAAACGATAACCGTTGGTGTCTATCCCCAGACCTGTTAAAGCTTGCTGAACTGATTGAGACCCACCCATGTAGCTCAGTAAAGCGTTTGCATAGGCATTATCGCTTCTAAGATTGGTCACCTTGATCCAATCACCAATCGATGTTGAATTGATCACAACATCAGGACTGAGTTTTTGTAAGGCAGCAGCGGTAACTAATAACTTCATATTGGAAGCCGCAACCATATAAGAATCTGGGTTGAGACTGTATATATTACTACCTCCTAAAGACTGAACTAGAATTGCCCATTTGCCCTGTTTTAATTCAGGGCGATTAATAATATTGCTAATGGCAGGAGCAATCTGATTAGAACAAATGCCAGAATTATCATCCTGGGGTAGGGTAGGAAGTTCGAGGGAATCTAAACTATTTCCCAAACCAATTGCTGTATCTGCACTAGCAGAGGAAAGAGAAAAAAAACTAGAACTAACCAAAGTAATACAAGCCGCGGCAAATGAGAAACAGGGAGAGGGGTGAGGCATGGATTTTGTCAGCTTTGAATAATGAGTAGCAGTTAAATTACTTGACCAGAGGTCAGGGCATAGGGAACTTGCCCGAATAGCTGTGGACAGCGGAGTCCCGTGAAGCAGGATGCCTTTGTGCGTAGCGCGCTTGTCCGAAAGACTGTGGGCGACTAACTTCGCAATCGAAATGGTCTTTGACCTTAGAGAAAATAGTTCAATTGAGATCGATGGGAGAAAAAAAGCCTGTAGCGACTTCGGATCAGTTCAAGCAAACAGTTCAGGGCAAAATATCTGGTATCACCGGCTTCTTGGTTTATTTCAGATACTTTGCGTGACGGTGAAAACATGAACTGTTGCGATCGGTGGCAACTTTAACTTAAATACCTAAACAGATTGGACTTCAGTTCGCCATTCAACTTGGTGAACTCTTGAAATGTCCTGTACTTTGAGTAAGTTTTTTTTGTGTTTGCCTGATCTGTTTGATGTCAACACCAACTTAATTATCTGAATTTAAACGTTATTGAGCTACAAGCCAATTTGCACTAAAAGGTCAAATCTGCATCGTGTTCGAGCAAACAAATTTTTCTTTGAGCAATGAACCTAAAGTTCCAACTAGTAAGCTGTCTATCCGACTACGGTTTTAATCGATCGTCATCGGATTCGTCAAGTCATAGATGTAAAGAGAAAATAGCTTTTCAAACTCAGCATTTTTCTAAGTTTGATTAGCTTTGCTATAAGCCAATCGCTCATCGGAATAAAACGGCAGAATCAAATAGGTATTGAATCTCAAACAAAATGGTTATTTTCTCTAGTTCTCCGTATCTTATTTAGTTAGGTAAATTATAGATACATTCTGGAGATGCAATAATTCTAAAGCTGCATAAGGTAGAAAATATTCTTTAGAATAACTCGTTTGGTTATCGAGAGCTATTGTGAAGAAAATGTACCTGTCGCTTAGATTTTAGTTTGTCACGATTGTCCTATTGTTCATATAAAGCGTGCTAAACAGAACACTTTTCTATGATTGTCAAGAACCCATGAAGATTTTATAAAGAAAGTAAGAAGGGCAGCAATATCTTGGTTTGATGGTTTATTCTGTACTGTGGATATATGGACAAAATATATTTGAGCTTATCTGCATATAGTTACTATCTTGGTGCAATAACTATTAATTCAAAGTGCTTCATAGCAAAAAAACTGTTTATTTAATATGTCTCTGGATAATCTTAAGTTCAAAACCGTAGCTTTGTCATGAAATAGTTCTGCCAAGCACAACTTAACCACACGATAAAGATCAAAACTTAATATATACATTTTTGCCATCTAAATTAAATCAAGAAGGCAAGAATATTGCTTGTCTTAACTCACAAAATACTCGTTAAGAAATTTTCCAATAATTTATCTCATGCAGCTAAGAAGGATTAAAAATATACCTCATAAACTAAGAAGAGAGCTATATAAAATACCTGCATTTAACGCGATAAAGGAGCATGCTCATCAAAAGGCAGTAGATTGCCATGCCCCGTTTTTACCACTTTTAGATCGACAAGGTAGGTCAGTTGTCAAAACATTGAGGCGAGAAGGAACATGTGTAATTCCGCTGAGCCATCTAAAGCTATCAACCACACAGCAAATGATGTCTACCGCTCATGCTTTGGCAGACAAACTAAAAGTTTCTTCTGACTTAAGTGATTCAAATCGATGCGAGCTGGGAGCAGAGAAAGAAGACCTGAGAGAATTTTCTGAGATCGTTTTGTGGGCTTTAGAACCAAGACTATTAGACATAGTAGAGAATTACATTGGATTGCCCATACTCTATCAAGGCTTTGCAGTGAGGCGTAGTTTAGCTGATGGACAGTATTCTGGCGTTCGGCGATGGCATATGGATTGGGAAGATCGGCGGATTATCAAGATAATTATTTACCTAAACGATGTGGTTGCTGGTGGTGGTCCTTATGAATATATTCAGAGGAACAAAACGAAAAAAGCGGTCGAAAGTCTAAACTACTACAATTTGGGCTATTTATCTGATGCAGAAATGCACGAAGCAGTATCACCCATAGATTGGCAAGCTTGTTTGGGTAAAGAGGGAAGCGTGATCATTACCGATACTAGTAGTGTCTTCCATCGCGCTCAACCCCCAACAATCAATGAAAGATTCTCGATTACTTTCTGCTACACTTCTGCTAATCCTCTAGTAGTTTGGAGAAGCCGTAAAATGTCGCGTTTAGAATGGGAGCAGCTTGAGCGTCAGCTAGACTGCCGACAAAAAAGCTGCCTGACCAAAAGAAGGTTTGATTAGTATCTTTGAGCCTAAGAGCCGCTTCAATCAATTATAAACCTAGAAATTGCTGGGCTTTAGTAACTACCTGAGCCAGAGAGCCAGACTGGAAAGGAGAAACTAAATTCGCGGAACTAGTCAAGCTTTGAAAAGGAGCCTGACCACCTCGCTGACACAGAGCAATATATTCTGCCAATGCCCCCTCAAAGTTAGCTTCTGCCTTAAGCCAGAACTGCAAAGCACAGCACAGAGCAAGGGTATAGTCAATGTAGTAAAAAGGCGAACAGTAAATATGCTGCTTTTCTTGCCATAAACCCCCTTGAGCGGGATATTCCAGCTCGCCATATTGCCGCCAGGGAAGATAACGCGCTTCCATCTGTTGCCACATTTGATTTCGCTCTTGGGGAGTAGCCTGGGGGTTGGCGTAGACCAGGTGTTGAAAATGATCTACCGCACAGCCATAGGGAAGGAACAAAATTGACTGTGCCAGGTGAATTTCGCGAAAACGGTCGGCATCGTCGGCAAAAAAGCGTTCCATTTGTGACCAGGTGAGAAATTCCAGGCTCATAGAGTGAATTTCGCAGGATTCTAAAGTAGGCCAGAGATAGTCGATTAGGGGTAGATCGCGACTTTGCCATGCCTGAAAAGCATGACCCATTTCGTGGGTGAATACCTCCACATCGCCTTTAGTCTGATTGAAATTAGCAAAAATGAAGGGTACTCCTGCCGTGGGAAAACCAGTGCAAAAACCGCCACCTGCTTTACCAGGACGAGTTTCTAGATCGAGAAAATTGCCTGCAACCATCATCTGAAAAAAGCTGCCTAATTCTGGATGCATCGCATCAAACATTTGCTGTGCCTGTTGAAGCATCCAGTCTTGATCGCCTTGGGGTTTCGGATTTCCTTGCAGATCGAATACTGCCTCATCCCAAAAGCAAACTTGATCCAGATTTAGTTTGTCTGCTTGGCGAGCGATAATTTTTTGCGCGAGAGGGACAACTTTTGCCACAACTTCATCGCGGTAGTTGGCGACATCGGTCTCATTGTAGTCAATACGCTGCATTCGCTTATAGCCCAGACCAGTATAGTTCTCATAACCTAACTTTTGCGCCATCTGGTGGCGTAGTTTTACCAAGCGATCGTAAATATTGTCCAGCTCGGTCTGGTGCTGACTAAAGAAATTCCAGCGGGCTTTTTCGGCTTCATAGCGAGTTTGGCGATCGCTATCTTGGGTGTATTGGCGAATTCCCGAAAGATTAAGCGTCTCACCGCGAAATTCAATTTTCGCGCTGGCTAAGAGCTGAACATATTGATTAACTAATTCTGATTCCTGAACTAGATCCGCTTCGATCGCAGGTTCAAAGGTAGTTACATCTGCCGACCAGAGACTAAAAGCCTGTTGACCCAAAATAGATTCCAATTCTGGACGATCTTGACTGTCTAGTAGCCTTTGTTTCATTGCCACTTCCAAGGCGGTTAGCTTCGGCTGGAGGCGATCGCTATAAGCCTGAGCCTCTTGATATGTTTTGTTGGTGGTATCCTGGCTAAAGTTAAGGGAAGTCATGGCAGACCAGGTATCTAAGCGACGGCGTAAATCTTCCCACTGCTGCAAGGCTTGTTCTTTTTCTGCCTTGGTTTGGGCTTTGTCTAGAGCGGTATTAATGGTTTCGTATTCTGCCGTTACCTGCTCAATTGTGGGTTTTTCTACTTGAATATCGGCAAAGTTTGTTTGGGTCTGACTCATGAAAAAGAAGAGATAGCTACATTTAAAATACTAGCGAAGTTGTTATCAGTTATCAGTTATCAGTCAATCTAAAACATAGTTAGTATGTAGTAAAAAATGAATTTTGCAGAACCGACTGAAAAACCAGCTCAGTCTAGGTCGGAGCTAAACGATCGCTTTCAGGCTGCAATTGCCTGGCTAACCGAACGCGATCGCGATTTAAAGATGATTATTGATTGCTATGGCTATCCCGATCCTTGGCGCAGAAAACCAGGGTTTGCAACCTTGATTAGAATTATTTTGGAGCAGCAGGTATCTTATGCTTCAGCCCAAGCAACTTTTAAACGTCTTAACGAGGCGGTAGAAAATTTGAGTCCTGAAAGTTTTTTGACTCTGGATGATGGGGAATTAAAAGCAATTGGTTTTAGTCGGCAAAAGACTCGGTATGGACGAATTTTGGCTCAGGCAGTCAAAGACGGAAGTTTGGATCTGGCTGGGCTATCCAAACTGGAAGATGCAGAAATTAGGCAGCAGCTAACCGCGATCAAGGGGATCGGTGACTGGACAGTAGACATCTACTTGATGATGGCACTCCAGCGTCAGGATGTCTTTCCTAGTAAAGATTTAGCAGTAGCGATCGCCGTTAAGGAAATAAAAGACTTGCCGACTCGCCCCAAAACGGCTGAATTAGAGCTTATTGCGCGGGACTGGCAGCCCTATCGAGCGATCGCCACCAAGATTCTCTGGCATCATTATCTAAACCGTAAATCTGAGAAATCTTGATGACACTTGGGCAGATTGCCATCAGCCCCTTCAGGATTATTTCATGCCCAGGTTTGCCATGAGAAAGCCCCATTTGTCGGCGGCTTCTTCAATAATTTTGCTAGTAGGTTTGCCCGCCCCATGTCCCGCTTTGGTTTCGATCCGAATTAGGACGGGATTATCTCCTGTGTGAGCTGCCTGCAAAGCTGCCGCGAACTTAAAGCTATGGGCGGGGACAACGCGATCGTCATGGTCGGCAGTAGTAATCATCGTCGCGGGATAGGCTGTACCTTCTTTGAGGTTATGTAGGGGTGAATAGGCATAAAGAGTTTTAAAATCTGCCGCATCATCAGGACTGCCGTATTCGGCACACCATGCCCAGCCGATGGTGAATTTATGAAAGCGCAACATGTCTAATACTCCCACCGCAGGAATAGCAGCGGCAAAGAGATCGGGACGTTGGGTCATACAGGCACCTACCAGTAAACCACCGTTACTACCGCCAGCGATCGCCAATTTGCTTTTGCTAGTGTACTTTTGGGCGATTAGCCATTCTCCAGCGGCGATAAAGTCATCAAAGACATTCTGCTTTTGATCCTTCATTCCTGCCTGATGCCAAGCTTCGCCGTATTCACCGCCGCCTCTGAGGTTCGGTACGGCATAAATGCCGCCCATTTCTAGCCAAACGACGTTACTGATGGAAAAGCTGGGTGTCAGAGAAATATTAAAGCCACCGTAGGCATAGAGATAGGTTGGATTATTACCATCGAGTTCAATTCCCTTTTTATAAGTAATAAACATAGGAATCTTGGTGCCATCCTGACTAGGATAAAATACCTGCTCGGTCTGATAATCTTCAGGATTAAAATCTATCTGAGGTCGGCGAAAAAGCTTACTCGTCCCTGTGGTCATGTCGTAGCGATAAATAGTGGGAGGAGTAGTAAAACTAGTAAAAGTATAGAAGGTTTCTGTGTCGTGACGCTTGCCGCCAAAGCCTCCTGCCGAGCCAATGCCAGGTAATTCCACCTCTCGCACCAGGCTACCGTCTAAAGAGAAAATTTTGATTTGCGATCGCGCATCTTGGAGATAGTCCGCCACAAACTGATTATTTAATAGTCCGACGCTTTCTAAGGTTTCGGGAGCTTCAGGGATAATTTCTTGCCAGTTCGAGGGTTCGGGCTGGTTTAAATTGATCGCAATTACCTTACCACGGGGAGCCTCTAAGTCAGTCTGTACCCAGAGAGTATCGCCGTCATTATCAATTACTCCATAGCTGGCGGTAAACTCATTGATTAGCTCGATAACCTTACTATCAGGCTGCTCTAAATTCTGATAAAAAACCAGGTTCTTGCTGTCTGTGCCTAGCCAAACGCTGATAATTAGATACTTGCCGTCTTCTGTCACCCCGCCGCTAAAGCCCCATTCTTTTTGGTCAGGACGATGATAGATTAAGGTGTCTTCTGCCTGATCTGTACCCAAACGATGGTAGTAGAGTTTCTGATAATAGTTGACATCTTCTAGCTTGGTCTGCTCATTTGGCTCATCGTAACGACTGTAGTAAAAACCTTGATGATCTTTTGTCCAAGATGCACCAGAAAATTTGATCCACTGAAGATGATCTGCCGTATCCTTACCAGTGGAGATTTCTCTGACCCGATATTCTACCCAGTCAGACCCCGCTGTCGATAAACCATAAGCCAGCCATTGACCATCATCGCTAATTGATAGTCCTGCCAGGGCAACTGTACCGTCTGCCGATAGAGCATTTGGGTCTAGCAATACCGCTCCCTCCTCATCGAGAGACTTGAGGGTATACAGCACGCTTTGATTCTGTAAGCCATCATTCTTAAAGTAAAAATAGCGATCACCCCGACGGAAGGGAATGCCGTATTTTTCGTAGTCCCATAGTTGAGTTAATCGCTGTTTTAGGCGATCTCTGGCGGGGATAGTTGCCAGATAGCCATTTGTCACCTCGTTTTGCGCCTGTACCCATTGCTTAGTAGCGTCCGAATCGGGATCTTCGAGCCAACGATAGGGATCTTTGACTTCTAGACCATGATAATTGTCGCTTTGTGCTACCCGTTCGGTGTCTGGGTAAATCAAGTTACGAGATGATGTCACGTTCTTAACTCCGAAATGTTTACTTACAGCATAGTAGAACTTCAACTTTTAAGAGTTCATCTACCCCAGAGTTGACCGTTGGTTAAATAATGTATCTGAGAATTATTTTGTCCCAACGAGCAGTCGGTTAAGCAATAAGATTAATACCTGAAGGAGCGTGAGCGAAAGCTGCATTTTTATGAATCGATTTATTTTCCTCGGGACACTAATTTTATGTGCCTGCCAGCCTCAAACAACTCAACTTCAGATTGAGTCTAATGATGTTGCTGCTAATTTACAGGAAGTGAGCAACAGACAAGCAGTTACCCAAGATTTTCTGATTTCTCCCAAAGGTATTGGTCAGGCAGAGTTAGGTATGACTTTGGGTCAGCTTAAGCAGAGGGTTGATCGCAATACAGAATTTGATTTGATTTCACCTTTCACGTCTGAGTTTAATGCGATCGCCGTTACTAGGCAGGGATTGGTGCAATACTATATTCTTTTTGCTATGGAGTCTGATTCTGAGTCAGAACAATTTGCGCCGACCGATGAAGATTTAATTACCCTACTGCTGACTAGCAACTATAATTACCGAACTAGAGAGGGAATTAATGTGGGAACATCAATTGAGGAGGCAGAAGACCTCTATGGTAATGCTGTCCTGGCATACAACATAGATGGGGAGTCGGTAGAGTATATTTTCTTTGGCGATTACGAGCCGCCGAATGTTCGTTTTCGTGCTTCCTATTTCAAGTTGATTTCCGATGGACTGGGCTTGGCTGGCATTTATCCTCAATACCCTGGAGTAGCCTATACCACCGACAAGTATCAACCAGAGTCAGCGATCGCCGCTATCGAAGTTGCTTGTGATCAAGATACCTGTCCTGAATAAGCAAGAGTCGGCGCAGTTTGCTAGATATAGCCATGATCCGTCAGAAAAGACATGCTAATTGCTTCGGATGGCTTCTGATTTGGTAGACGATGGGAAACCAGGCGATCAACGTATTTACCCAAAATGTCGCTTTCTAAATTGACTAAATTACCCGACTTTAAATTGCTCAGGTTGGTTTCGGCGTAGGTATGAGGAATTACTGCCGCCGAAAACCAACTGCTGTCGGGAGCGCACTCAGCAATAGTCAGGCTAATACCATTGACGCTAATACTGCCTTTAGAGACTAAATAGCGACCAATTTTTGAATGCCACTGGTCTGTTAGATCGGCAGGCATGCCAAAGCGGATTTCCCAAGAAGTTGAGGTGGCGACAGCTTCAACTAGACAGCCTAGACCGTCGATATGTCCTGTGACAAAGTGTCCGCCGATTTTGCTGCCGACGCGGAGGGAAGTCTCTAGATTGACGTATTTGGCAGCGCGATCGCGATCGCCCAAAGTTGTTCTGGCTAAAGTTTCGGGGGAGGCAGTCGCCACAAAACCTTTTTCCAAAATAGTTTCTACCGTCAAACAGACTCCATCGACTGCTACGCTATCGCCAATTGCCAAATCTGAGACTATTGCCGCTTTATTGTGGCTGACTAGGGATATTTCAAACGAATCCTGTCCATAACTCTCAATTACGCCTAAAGATTCGACTAAACCTGTAAACATTATGACTTTAAGTATCTAAAAAAAGTTTAACTGTTATTTTTTCTTGAATAGTACAGGCAACAGCGAAAAACTGAGGCATACTGTGATTAAACAGTAACATTATGATTCTAGTTTTTGACCATGTTTGAGGTTGAAAGATACTAAGAACATCTTTACATTTGATGATAGGTACGTTTAAATTTTGCTATCTATCGCTCTTATACTCCTGCCAATCTTAATTACTTCAGAGGCTAAATCAATGATTGAAATGAAAGTTGCAGGCATTGTCTTAAATGCAGCCAGCCGCAGTCCGATGATTTTACTCAAGGACAGTTCGGAGCGCAGAGCGTTACCTATTTTTATTGGACAAGACCAGGCCGATGCGATTATTAAGGCTTTAGAAGGACATCGCCCCTCTCGTCCTTTGACCCACGATTTGATGGCAAATTTGTTCTATGATTGCAATATTCAGCTAGAACGGGTCATTATTCACTCTTTAACCGACGATATTTTTTACGCTGTGTTGTGTATTAATGTCAACGGTAAGAAAAAAGAAATTGACTGTCGCCCCAGTGATGCTGTGGCGATCGCAATCCGTACCGATAGTCCTATTTGGGTCTTAGAAGAAGTAATCGCTGATGCTTCCATTCCTGTAGATCGTGATGCGGATAATGCTGAGCGGGAAGCATTTAAAGAATTTGTTTCGGAACTGAGTCCCGATCAGCTAATCAAAAAGGGTGGTTATAAGGAACAACGGTAAATAGGTTTTTCCTCGTTCTCAAGTTATCAGCTAGCAGATAGTTCACTAGAGCCAAAGCAATTCAATGCGTTATAGGCGATTTGGTCATACAGAGCTTAATTTGTCAGTGTTTTCTTTAGGAACGATGCGTTGCCTAGATAACCGCCAAATCTACCTGCAAACTATAGCTAAAGCGATCGCCTTAGGGATCAACCATCTAGAAACTGCCAGAGGCTATGGACAGAGTGAAGTCTACTTGGGGCAGGCACTAAAGGACTTAGGAATTTTTCGTCAGGATATCTATCTCACGACAAAGCTACCTCCTACTCCCAATGCCTTAGAAATGACTGACTGGCTCAACGAGTCTTTAGCTAGGCTACAGACAGATTATATTGATTGCCTAGCGCTACATGGCATCAATACCTGGGAGCATTTAGAGTGGGCAACCCAACCCTACGGCTGCTTAAAAGCAATTCGTACCGCCATGGCTCAGGGAAAGATAAGACACCTAGGCTTTTCGACTCATGGCAGTTTAGAGCTAATCTTAGCGGCGATTGACACCAATATTTTTGAGTTTGTCAATCTTCATTACTATTACTTTTTTCAGCGGCATCAACAGGCGATCGCTCTGGCGGCAGAGAAGGACATGGGCATCTTTATTATTTCTCCTGCTGATAAAGGCGGGCAGCTATATGCTCCCCCAGAAAAGCTAAGATTGCTCTGCGCTCCTTTTACACCTCTAGAGTTGAACTATCGTTTTCTCTTAAGCGATCGCCGTATTACGACCTTGAGTCTGGGGGCGGCTAACCCAGATGAGCTGGACGAACCTTTTCAGATTTGCGATCGCGATGGTTTTTTAACCGATAGAGAACAGGCTGTATTTAATAAACTAGCCTCACAGTTAACTACTTCTTTAGCTACGGATCTCTGTAGTCAATGCTATGAATGTCTTCCCTGTCCCGAACAAATCAATATACCAGAAGTCCTTCGGCTACGTAACCTAGCGGTAGCTTACGACATGTCTGACTATGGACAGTATCGTTATGGCATGTTGGAAAATGCAGGACATTGGTTTCCAGGGATGAAGGGCAACAAATGTACCGACTGTGGCGACTGTTTACCTCGCTGTCCCGAAAACCTTGATATCCCTAACCTGTTGCGAGATACCCATCAACGCCTCAAAGGTAAACAACGCCGCCGCTTATGGTCTGATTAGGAAAACCGATCGTCATTGCTAATATTATTACTGTTGACAAAACAAATAATTACAATCTCCCATGACTTAGATAGCATCGCTCGTAGCTTCTCTGCGCCTTATGCGTTTTAGCTCTAAAGGGCGGTGCTTCGCACCCAGTCGTAGACGATCTGCGCGTACGCGCTGCGCTCCGCTTCGCTCCACGTCCGCGAAACAGTACCTTCACATACAGGCTCGATCTCAAACAACTTAGACCATAGCTTG